>CALMND010000084.1 GCA_937868565.1 uncultured Bacteroidota bacterium
GGAAAAACTGCAACCTCGGCCAAAATGTAGTTGTTTCGCCAGAAGTAATTCTTGGAAATAATGTAAAAGTTCAAAATAACGTGTCCATATATACAGGAGTTGTTTGCGAAGATGATGTTTTTTTGGGGCCTTCGATGGTCTTTACAAATGTTATAAATCCACGCAGCGCAGTGAATCGTAAATCAGAATACGCTAAAACTCATGTCGGAAAAGGTGCCAGTATTGGCGCCAACGCCACTATTGTTTGTGGGCACGACATTGGCAGGTACGCTTTTATTGGGGCGGGAGCAGTAGTCACCAAAACGGTTCCTGATTATGCGTTGATTATTGGCAATCCTTCGCGCCAAGTTGGCTGGATGAGCGAATACGGTCATAAGTTGATTTTTGACGACAAGGGAAAGGCTATTTGCAAAGAAAGCAAACAAGAATACGAATTGAAGAATAATAAGGTTAGCCGCATTAAGTAGCCTGTTTTAAAAGTAGAAATTAGTACTCGATTAAAAAAATGGAACAAACAACTAAAATTAAATTCGCTGTTATTGGACAAGGCCATATTGGCAAAAGACATGCGGAAATGATAAGGAGAAATCCTGCCTGCGACTTAATTGCAGTTTGTGACATAATACCTAAGAATAAACTGGGACTCGAAAACATCAAAGAACCTTATTATTCCAGTATCGAAGAACTTCTTTCAAAACATAACGATATTGAAGTTGTTAATATTTGTACGCCAAATGGTCTGCACGCGGAGCACGCCCTGTTAGCGCTTTCGCATAGTAAACACGTGGTAGTGGAAAAACCTATGGCATTAAGTAAAGCCGATTGTGAAAAAGTAATATACTCTGCCCTTCATCAACATAAGACGGTTTTCTGTGTCATGCAAAACCGTTACTCGCCGCCAAGTGTATGGCTAAAGGAAATTGTAGAAACAAAAACGATAGGAGACATATACATGGTTCAGTTAAATTGTTACTGGAATCGAGATGAGCGTTATTACAAACCCGGGAACTGGAAAGGTACACAAAAGCTGGATGGAGGTACCCTATTTACTCAATTTAGCCATTGGATTGACATCATGTACTGGGTTTTTGGCGATATCACGAATATACAAGCAAAATTCGCTGATTTTAATCATCAAAATAGCACCGCGTTCGAGGACAGCGGTTTTGTTAGTTTCGATTTTGTAAATGGAGGAATGGGTTGCATTAATTATTCTACGGCCGTTTGGGAGAAAAATTTGGAATCATCTTTAACGATTATTGGAAGTAAAGGAAGTGTTAAAGTGGGCGGCCAGTATATGGATCAAATAGAAGCTTGCAACATTAAAGACTATGTGATGCAAAAATTAGCAGACACTAATCCGGCTAATGACTATGGTGCTTACAAAGGTTCTGCTAATAATCATCATAATGTGATTGAAAATGTAGTTAATACTCTCAACGGCACAAACAAGATTTCAACAAACGCATTAGAGGGGCTTAAGGTTGTAGAAATTATTGAGAGAATTTACGCATTAAGACCTCACCATTTAATTAAAAAACAATAAAATTGACATATGAAAAGACTAGTCTACATACTCATTCCGTTTTTATTTTTACTATCTTCTTGCGCTAAAGAAGAAATTCCTAGTGATAAACGTAATTTTATTGGAGATTGGGAGCCAAAATCAAAAGACCCTGAAGCGATTTATATCTTACAAATAAACGAAGATGGCACTGGCTTTTACAGTGTTACCAAACCTGGTTCAAAATTAGAGGTTAAGGGCAACGTTTATTTCAGAGGAGATAATGAGTTCACTATTGGTGGTAAGATTATCAAAAAGAAAATAAAGGTAGATAAGCGACCATTTAAAATTGTAGAAAGCATCACACCCTACAAATTTCATTTTGAAGCAACATTTAATGGCACTGAGTATAAAAGATAATTAAAAGCGAAGAAGTTTTAAAAACATAAAATGAACATTTACAATAAAATCATAAAAAAAGAAACCTCAGTGGCCGTTATCGGTTTAGGATATGTGGGATTGCCAATTGCCTTGGCTTTTGCAAAAAAAATCAAAGTCATTGGGTTTGATATCAACTCAGCACGGGTTGATATGATGAAAAAGGGAATTGATCCCAGTAACGAATTAAGTAAAAAAGATTTCGAAAATTCTAACATCACTTTCACTCACAAACTCGAGGACTTAAAAAAAGCTAGTTTTTTTATCGTGGCAGTTCCAACTCCAATTGATGAACATAATCAGCCCGACTTAAAGCCACTTTTAGGCGCATCTACAACGGTTGGCAAAGTGTTAAAAAAAGGAGATTATGTGGTTTTTGAATCCACAGTTTATCCCGGCTGCACTGAAGAGGATTGTATCCCGGTTTTAGAACAACACTCCAGCCTCAAATTCATCAAAGATTTTAAAGTGGGATATTCACCTGAAAGAATTAATCCGGGTGATAAAGAGCACACCATTACCAAAATTCTAAAAATTGTAAGCGGATGCGACAAAGAAAGTTTGGAAAATATTGCTAAAACATATGAGATAATCGTCGAGCCCGGTACGCACCGAGCCCCGAGTATTAAGGTGGCCGAAGCCGCAAAAATTATTGAAAACACTCAGCGGGATGTGAACATTGCTCTTATGAATGAGCTTTCTATCATTTTTAATAAAATGAATGTCAATACCTATGATGTTTTAGCCGCTGCAGGAACAAAATGGAACTTTCTGAAATTTTCGCCCGGACTTGTTGGAGGACATTGCATTGGGGTTGACCCGTATTACCTTACACATAAAGCAGAATCACTGGGTTATCATGCGCGTGTGATTAACAGCGGACGTTACGTAAACGACAGCATGGGTTTTTATGTGGCTAAAACCTGTGTTAAAAAAATTATTGCTGCAGGAAGAAACATTTCCAAATCAAAGGTGCTGGTAATGGGAGCTACATTTAAAGAAGATGTAAGCGATATCAGAAACAGTAAAGTAGCGGATATTGTAAAGGAACTTAAATCATTTGGTGTAAAAGTGGAGATTGTTGACCCACACGCCGACAGCTCTGAATTAAACCATGAATACGGTTTTGGTTTAAATAAATTAGCCAAAGGCTATGACGGTGTTATTGTTGCAGTGAATCACAAGGAATATAAAACTCTCGACGAAAAATTCTTCACATCAATACTTTCCAAAAAGGGGGTGTTAGTAGATGTTAAAGGACTTTATAAGGGGAAAATAAAGAGTTTAAGTTATTGGAGTCTTTCACATAAATATCGTAAACATAATTTAGAAAACCTCAGCATGAAAATTCTAATCACCGGTGGAGCCGGTTTTATCGGTTCTCACGTAGTTCGCTTATTTGTAAACAAATATCCAAAATACACAGTACACAACCTTGATAAGCTCACCTATGCTGGCAATTTGGCTAATTTAACGGATATTGAAAATAAACCCAATTATACGTTCGTAAAGGGTGATATTGTTGATGCCAACTTCTTAAACCAGCTTTTTGAAACTGAAAATTACAATGCGATAATTCATCTAGCTGCTGAAAGTCATGTTGACAGGAGTATTACACATCCGTTAGAGTTTGTGATGACTAACGTCATTGGCACAGTCAATCTTTTAAATGCGGCAAAGAGTCTCTACAAAAAAGAGAATTCCACTTTTCACAAATTTTACCATGTAAGTACTGATGAAGTATACGGAGCGTTGGGAGAAGAAGGCATGTTTACTGAGGAAACTTCTTACGACCCGCATAGCCCCTACTCCGCTTCTAAAGCCAGTAGCGATCATTTTGTGCGGGCTTATCATGATACATACGGTCTTCCTGTTGTTATTTCCAACTGTAGTAATAACTACGGTCCGAATCATTTTCCGGAAAAATTAATTCCTCTTTGTATCAACAACATCAAACATAGCCGTCCGCTACCAATTTATGGAAAAGGTGAAAATGTGCGCGACTGGTTGTTTGTGGAAGACCATGCCACAGCCATTGATACTGTTTTTCACAAAGCTCGGTTAGGAAGCACTTATAATATTGGCGGTCATAACGAATGGACTAACATTGAGGTGATTAAGTTACTCTGCCGCTTAATGGACAAAAAGTTAAATAGACCAGATGGCACCAACGAAAAACTCATCACTTTTGTAAAAGATCGTGCAGGACATGATTTACGTTATGCCATTGATGCAACAAAGCTTAAAAACGACTTGGGCTGGGTGCCCTCCGTTACCTTTGAGCAAGGTTTAGAAAGAACAGTAGATTGGTATTTAAGTAACGAAGAGTGGCTGAACAATGTTACTTCCGGTAATTACGCAAAGTACTACGAATCTCAATACGTTAAGCGCTAGAATTCCTAATCCTTTAATACCATTTGGTGAGTATTGCGGCTGCGCTGTTCAATAAGAACCAACTTATTTTCACTTAATTTCGCAATTATTTCCTGATTGTAATTTCTAATGGTCATCAACTGAACGCCTGTGTTATAGAGTACCTTGAATTGATTTTGAAGTTCTGTTACCAACGGTTCTATTTTATATTTATCGTTATCTGTGCAAACGCTAAAACTAATCGCAGAATTTTGCATCATGTTAACCCGCACATTGTACTTTGAAAAAAGACTGAATATCAAACTTAGATTATCTTCAGCAATAAAACTAAAGTCTTTAGGTTGAATGGACAATAATATTTGATCTTCTTTAAAAATATAACTGGTTACCGAATTACGCTTATCCCCTTCCCTAATAACCGTACCTGTTTCGGAAGGATTAAGAAAAGATTTTACATACAAAGTAATGTTTTTGTTTTGTAAAGGTTTTATTGTTTTAGGATGTATAACCGAAGCACCGAAATAGGTCAACTCAATCGCATCATGGTAACTAAGCTCTTGTATTTTTTTAGTATTCTTAACATACTTAGGATCGGCGTTTACAACACCTGGAACATCTTTCCAAATAATTACGTGTTTAGCATCCGTAAAATAAGCCAAAAGAGCGGCAGTGTAATCACTGCCCTCTCGCCCCAGAGTTGTAGTGTAGTTTTCTGATGTTCCACCAATAAATCCTTGTGTTAAAATAACCTTGTGCGTGTTTAAAAGTGGAATTAACTGTGTCTTTACCAGTTGTTCACTCAAAACGTAATCTACCTTACCATCGCGGTAGGAATTGTCTGTTTGAATAATTCCACGGGCATCCAACCATAAATTTTTAACACCGAGGGTATTTAAATATGCGGAGATTATTTTAGTGGATAGTATTTCTCCCTGACTCACCATTTGGTCGTAATGGTGGTTGTAAGAGAAAGCCGGTTCTTCTTCCAAAGCCCATAACAGCTCCAAAAAAACATTGTCTAAATCATTTATTAGGTTATCATTTTTCTCAGGAAACAATTCCTCTAATAGCGAAAAATGATAGGTTTTTAAATCATTAAAAATAGACGTAACATCTCCGGTTTTATAAAAATAAGCATTAACGAGGGCCTCTAGCTTATTAGTTGTTTTGCCCATTGCAGAAATCACAACAATGGTTTGCTCGCCGGAATATTTTTTTAAAATACTGGCTACATTTTTTACAGAAGCCGCATCTTTTACCGAGGCACCACCAAACTTAAAAACCTGCATATATTAATTTTGACAAAGGTATGAAAACAAAAAAACATCATTAAGTCTTGTCAAATAAAAAATTCGTATAAATCTTGACAGGATAGCCGAAAGGCTTACAAAAATCTTGTCAGGATTTGCTAAAATTAGAAATAGGTGTTCACCGCAAATTCAAATTGGCTAATGAAAATTTTCTTAAAGGCACTAATATTATTTTGCTCATAAAATATCAGCATTGCTTTTTTGTATTCAAGCGAGTCCACTGTTCTGAAAGAAATAGGACAACACTGATTAACCATTAAGATGGCATTACTAACAATTCTGGCAGTTCTTTTATTTCCATCGTTAAATGGTTGTATGTACGATATGAGTAACAACACCAACAAAGCTTTTTCAAAGGCGTTTTGTTTGAGGTTCACAAGACCACACATTTCTTCCATTGCCTCTTTAACTTGAAATTCATTATCAGGAGGGCGATAATTAGTTCCGGAAATGCCAACACTCCTTCTTTTGATGTTACGCTCTACGCCAGGTTCTTTAATTAAGATACTATGTATATCCTCAATGGCACGTAACAAAAGGGGTTTCACATAATCCTGATTTGCAACAACGAAATCAATGGCCTCTTTATGATTTAAAAGCATAACCGCTTCGTCCATTGTTCTTCCTGCGGATGTTTCTCTGTTTCTTAAAAGCCGCTCTGTTTCAAGCAAGGAATAGGTATTACCTTCAATTTGTGAGGATTTCCAACTCAAATCAATGGCAAGTTTCTCTAACTCTCCTTTGTATTCAGCTTCTGTGAGTTTAGCCGTTTTTTTTTGGTAAGACTCTTGCAGATGATTAAGTTGCTCTAATTCCTGAGAAGTAAAAAGTTCTATTTTGTTTAGAGTTTTTTTTATCAGATCATAATTGTATGCCTTTCTGATAACCCTCTCATCTATTTCAGCCCTAAAATACTCTTCCGGATTTACATCGTGGATAATCTGATACGCTTCACTTACTTGATATTTAGTTCCTTTCCCTGAACCTCTATGGCTTATAAAATCTTTCTTAACAAGGTCTGCTAAAATGCGCTGTAAAGTCACGTAACTTACCAAACCAGCAGAAGTTTTATTGTAAATGTCCTTAGAGGAAACTCCGGGATGAGCCTTCAGATAGTCAATTATTAAATCAATATTTAGTCCAATTTTTTTCACTTTTGATTTATATATCAAAAATAATATATTTTAATATCACAAATACACAAAATTGATATACAAATAAATAAACATTGATATATATTAACTTTTATTAACAAATAAGTGTCTAAGATAGGAATTTTAATCAGAGGGATAAACAAGGAAAAGTACCAGCAAATTGGGATAAAAAATTAAATTTGTTTAGCTAAGATAAAAAAACTCTTATTTTCCTGGCTCTCCGGTAGGAGGAGTTGGCATATTTTGTGGCGGGGCCTGTTGACCCGTCCCCTGCTGAGCAGGCGCCTGTTGAGGCACATTAACGGCGTTTTGAGCTTTCCTTTTTGCAACCGATCCGCTCTCGTCATCTGGAGTAACAGTAGTTAGAGCCTTTGGGGCCATCAAAATACTTAAAAATATTAAGGCAATTGCCAAACCCCAAGTTGCTTTTTCGATGAACTCAGTACCACGTTTAACGCCCATAATTTGAGTCGCAGCGCCGAATTGGCTTTGAATGCCACCACCTTTTGAATTTTGAATCAGTATTACCAATACAAGTAATACGCAAACTACTATTGTAAGAATCGAGAAAATCATTTTTTATTATCTTATTGGTTATGCTTTAACTTTTGAATTAGGGATGCAAAGTAAGCACTTTTTTGCGGATATTTCAAACTTAATATCTGATAGGCTCTAACTGCCTTATTTACATTACCTTGCAAACCGTATATTTTTGCTAAAGTCTCGGTAACCAAATGCTCATTATCCAATAAACTTTCTTTGGCAGTTGTATCTGGTGTATAAAATTTCTGCTCTTCCTTTGTTCTAATGTGCCCTGGATTACTCTCTATTATTTTATCAATCAATGCTTTATTTTTTTGCTTCCGTTTTTGCAATTCCTCGTTAGCTGGTATTTCTCTCTTATCCTCATATTTTTGCTCAGGTAAGGTAATTTTCACAATTCCACTCGAAGGATTAACTGGCCGTGACGTGTCGTTTTTGAGATAAGCTAACCATCCTGTAAAACTATTAGGTTCTTTTGCTTGAGGAAGAACTAAATGAGCCGTATTTGTTTTTAAAATTTCTTTCTCCACAAAAGAAGTTACAACTTGTTTCTCTATCTCCTTTTCTAAAATTTCCTCCGGATTCAGTTTTGAAGTACTGTTATCCATTTCTACAATTGAAATCGTTGAAACTTCCGCTGCTTTTAAAATATCTAGCTCTTGACGAATATCTTCTTTATTCTGCCGTATTTCTGTCTTTAGCTCCTCCTTTGCCGATGACTTCTCGTTATTGAATGAACTATTTTCATCGATCGCTTCATACTTATGCACTAATCCAAATAAATGAGCGCGGTTAGATACTACAATGGCTGTTTTCTTCAAACTTTTCTGATAAACTGAAGTGTCCCATTTTTTGGAAGCCATACTTAGTAAAATATGGGCCGACTGAAAATATGGAAATTCCTGTACAAGTTTTTCCAACTCCCCAACGCTTTGTTTATCAAGCAAATTAGGGTTTTCGATATATTTTTTTAGATCGGAAGACCTCATATTACCAATTATTAAATGCCCTGTTAAAAATGTCTTCCGTTATTTGTCTGTAAATTTCCTGCACTAGTTCAGGTTCTTTGCTGGAAATATTCTCACTGCTCTTATAATCTGCAAATCGAGTGAAGGTCTGCTCGAAGTTTTTGGCGACTTCAAACTTATTTATGTATTTCACATTCACAGAAATTGTCATTCGGTTTAAACTTGCTTGATCTGTGCTCTGTATAGCAATGGGAGCGACATTGTAGTCAGAAATATATCCTTCAAATTGAAGATCACCATTTTGACGCATTAAAGCTAAATTGGTTTGTTGCGACACAACATCCTTCAATTTTTCTGAAAAACGCTGGGAAAGCGATGGAGCGCCTAGGCTGGTATTATTTGCAAAAAAACCAACACTTATTGTTTTTGCTTCGGGCGGAATGGTTGCGCCACTCAAGGAAACATGAGGTTTACAGGAGATCAATAATGCTGTAAGAGTAACTAAAAAATAATTCATTCCTTTTAAAATACTATTCATCCTCAGCTTTTTTATTGTTCAAAACGATAGGTGTGGTGGCGCTAATTAAATTAACATTTTACTCTTCTATCGTGTATTCATTAATTTTTCTATATAAAGTCCTTTCGCTTATACCTAGCTCTTTTGCGGCATTTTTTCGTTTTCCTTTATGCTTTCGTAGAGCTTTTTTAATCATATCAATTTCCTTATCCTGCAAAGAAAGCGTTTCCTCAACCTCTATTACCTGAGGCTGTTGGCCGGAGTTTTGCACAACTGGCGTATGAAAAGTGAGTCCGTTGTTTCCGAGATTATCATCTATATTGCTAAAATTGCGGTTAATAATTTTGACTCCTTCCCCTCCATTCCTCGCTTCTATTTTACCCGAAGACACTAAATCATAAACTATTTTTTTCAATTCATTAATTTCTGATCGGTTATCACGCAGCACTTTAAAAATAATTTCCCTATCGTTTTCAAAGCTGCCGTTGACATAACTATCCTGCCGCATCAAGGAGGGCACATTGTTAGAATTGTATTGCGGCAAATACTTTAGTAATGTCTCGGCGTTAACTTCTCTATTTTTCTCAATTATCGAAATTTGCTCAGCAATGTTTTTTAATTGCCTGATATTCCCCGGCCAGAAATAATTAACCAGCACTTGCTCTGCATCGCTGCTTAGCCTTATCACTGGCATTCTGTATTTAGCGGCAAAATCATTGGCAAATTTCCTAAAAAGTAAATGAATGTCGTCTTTTCTTTCTCTTAAAGGTGGCAAATAAATAGGTACCGTGTTTAAACGATAATATAAATCAGCCCTGAATTTTTCTTTTTCAAGCGCCTGATAAAAATTAATGTTGGTAGCAGCAACCACCCTTACGTCTGTTTTTTGAGTCTTGCTGCTACCTACCCTAATGTACTCTCCACTTTCTAACACTCTCAATAAGCGGGCCTGAGTAGCCAAAGGTAACTCACCAACTTCATCTAAAAAAATTGTTCCACCATTCGCTACTTCAAAATACCCTTTACGGGCCTCCGTCGCACCTGTAAAAGCTCCTTTTTCATGGCCAAACAATTCGCTATCTATGGTTCCTTCAGGTATGGCACCGCAGTTGACGGCAATATACGAGCCATGTTTTCTGGCACTATTTTGATGAATAATTTGAGGAAAAACCTCTTTACCCGTTCCACTTTCACCGTTAATCACCACATTTAAATCGGTAGGTGCCACTTGCCGGGCTATATCCACAGCCCTTTCAAGCAAAGGATTATTTCCAATAATTCCAAATTTTTGTTTAATATCTTGTGTATTCATTTTTCTTGAGGGACTTTAGAGAGTTAAGGGACTCAAAAGACATAAGGGACTTTTACCCTTACAAAATTTTGTCTCTAAAATTTGATATTTGCGTATTTAAGATTTCTATTTTATTTAATAACATTTTTAGTTCATTGCTATTTCCATATTTTCTTTTCTCACATATTAGTAATTGTGTTTCCATTTCATAACTTGATGTTAATGCAGTTGTTAAAAACTCCGCAAAATGTGTATAGGTTCTTTTACCACTACCTTCCGCAATATTTGAGGGAACTGAAACAGCACATTTTTCAAGTTGAGAAATCAAATTATATCTTTCTTTATTAGGTAAAGTCTCTGTATAGCGATAAATTAAATCACATAAGTCCATAGAATCAATCCAAATCGTTAATTTTTTAAAATTGTGCTTTTGCATCCTTTTGCTGTCTTTTATCTCTTCAATCCCTTTAGTCCCTTCAATCCCTTTAGTCCCTTCAATCCCTTAAGTCCCTTCAATCCCTTTAGTCCCTTCAGTCCCTTACCTCTCCAATCAAAGTACTACTCGTGCAGCTTATTGCCATTATGTTCACATATTCTCCCTTTTTATGATTGCCTTTTGGAAATACAACTACAGAGTTTTGTGAATTTCGTCCCATCAGCATGTCTTATGATTTTTTAGAAAACCCTTCAATTAAAACTTTATGCATATGTCCAACTTGTCTTTTAGTCGACTCTTCACTTAATTTCCTTTGCATATCAACGATTTCCTGAAGTCTTCTCTTTTTTACCTCGTCGGGCACGTCGTCTTTATATTTGCGTTCCGCCAATGTCTTAGGTCTTTCGCTGTATGAAAACATAAACGCAAAATCATATCCAACCAATTTCATTAAACTTAAAGTCTCACTATGTTCATCTTCTGTTTCAGAACAAAACCCTGCTATTATATCCGTACTTATTCCACAATCCGGGATTATTCGTTTAATAGCATCCACACGATTCAAATACCACTCTCTAGTGTAGCCACGATTCATCCGACTAAGCACATTGCTGCTTCCGCTTTGAACCGGTAAATGAATGTTATTGCAAATGTTCTCATATTTTGCCATTACTTGCAATACATCATCAGTCATGTCCTTAGGATGAGAAGTACTAAAACGTACTCTCAAATCGGGATTGACGAGAGCAACCTTTTCCATAAGTTGAGCAAAGTTGGTACTGTTGGCTCTTTGCTCTTCCGTTAGTTTTTCTTTTTTGAGTCCACCGCCGCTATATAAATAACTATCCACATTTTGTCCTAAAAGAGTAACTTCTCTATACCCTGCTTCAAACGCTTCATAGCATTCTCTTACAATGCTCTCCGGGTCGCGGCTACGCTCTCTGCCTCTGGTGAAGGGCACCACACAAAAACTACACATATTATCGCAGCCCCTCATAATACTAACAAAGGCACTTACTCCATTTTTGTCAAGGCGAACCGGGGCTATATCAGCATAGGTTTCCTCTTTGCTTAAAATCACATTAATCGCTTTTTGACCTCCTCCTGCTTGCTCAATTAAATTGGGCAAATCACGATAGGCATCAGGGCCTACCACCATATCTACCAGTTTTTCCTGCTCTAAAAACTGTGCCTTTAGACGTTCTGCCATACATCCTAAAACACCAATTAAAGCGCCTGGATTAGTCTTTTTTACCTTTTTATAATCTTGTAGGCGCTGTCTCACACGGTTTTCGGCATTATCCCGAATGGCGCAGGTATTCACAAAAATCAAGTCCGCTTCTTTGTAATTTTGAGTGGTGGTATATCCTTTGTCAATAAGTATGGAGGCCACAATCTCGCTATCGCTAAAGTTCATTTGGCAGCCGTAACTTTCCAAAAACAGTTTTTTTCCACCCTGCAATTTACTTTCAAGCATCAAAGCTTGACCCTGTATACTTTCGTCAATTATTTTTGTTTCCAATTCCATTTTAGTGCTGCGAATTTACGATTTTAATGACAAAT
>CALMND010000085.1 GCA_937868565.1 uncultured Bacteroidota bacterium
ACAGGAACAAGTTTACCTTTTTTATTCCGCTGCATTTTTACTCTTTTTTTACCCGTTTTTTTATCTCTAACAATTACCGCTTTTCCCGCTGCATTGCAATGTATTGAAATGAATAAATCTGCTTTAGCTTTATTAGCAATTTGGGCACGGTCTTCGAGCTCCACAAAAACATCTGTTTTTCGCGTGTAAATCACTTTCACATCTTTGAAATTTTCTTCCAGATATTTTCCCAATTTAAGAGCAACAGCCAGAGCTATGTCTTTTTCCTTGTGTGTTACGCCATGACAGCCCGGATCCTTGCCGCCATGCCCCGCATCAATCACTATGGTTTTTATGCTGATGAGACGATTTGTTTTAACAATGCTAAAAGCTGCAAGCACCAAGACAAGCGAGTGCAGCACAATTAAATATTGTATTTTTTTAACCATCCTTTCTAATAAATAACTATGCAATACGTTAAAGTATTGTAGTTTTGTACGATTTTCAAACAGTTGAATAAAATTATCTGATTCGGCTTGACCATATCTCTAAATAATAAAGTAGTTTTCTTCCTTCTACTGTTAATATCTTTAACCAGGTTTAACGCCTCTTTTGCTCAAAATCAAACAAGCGATTCGTTAAAAAAAGTTAGCGTAGACACAATAATTCCCATAGAAGAAGACGAAAGCATTGAGGAAAGGATAACCTATTCCGCCGAAGACAGCACGGTAGCCCTGCCCTTAGAAGGTAAGGCTTTTTTATACGGGAAATCAAAGGTGAATTATGGAAGCATGAATATCGAGTCCGAATTTATCGAAATAGACTACTCTAAAAATCTTATTACTGCTTATGGAAAAAAGGACAGTTTAGGTAAAAATGTGGGAAACCCCGTTTTTAAAGACGGCTCTGAAACCATGGAGGCGGAAAAAATAATGTATAACTTAAAAACCAAACGAGGAAAAATTTTTAACGCCCTCACAAAACAAGGAGAATTATTGGTTATAGGAAACGAAATAAAAAAGGACAGCACCAATATTATTTATATGAAAAATATGAAGTGCATACCCTGTCAGGAAGAAGACGCGCGTACGGTTTTTCGCGCAACTAAAGCCAAAATTATTCCCGACGATAAAATTGTTACTGGGCCTATGTATCTTGAAATAGGAGGAGTTCCAACACCACTCGGTCTTCCCTTCGGTTTTTTTCCGAACACCAAAAAACAACATAACGGCATTTTGTTACCAACATTTGGTAATTCTCCAGGCCAGGGTTTCAATCTTAGGCAAGGTGGTTTTTATTGGGGAATAAATGATAAAACAGATATGGTTATCAGAGGCGACATTTATGCTAATGGAAGCTGGGCTCTTAGCACAGTTAATAATTACAACGTGTTATACAAATCAACGGGGTATGTTAATCTAAGTTACAGTAGATTTAATATTGGCGACAGAGACATACCCACACAGTCTTCGGTACAAAAGGCTTATGAAATACGCTGGAGTCATACGCAGGACAACAGAAACAACCCAACCATACGATTTTCAGCCAATGTCAATTATCTAAAAAATCAAAATTTTAACCGATTAAATTCTATTAACACTGGACAATTTTTAACCAACACCTTTCAATCTAACATCAACTTCACAAAAAGTTTTAAATTGAGCTCTCTGAGCGTTAACGCACTTCACAATCAAAACTCAGTATCAAAATTGACGGAGATAACTTTTCCATCTGTGACATATAACGTGAACCGGTTTTTTCCTTTCAAAAGAGAAACCGCTTCTCCGCAAAACGCTCTTGATAAATTAGGAATAAACTATATTATTGAAAGCACAAGTCGGATTTCGGGATATGATTCATTATTATTTAAGGGTTCCGTTCTTGATAGTATAAGGACTGGGATTAAGCACAGCATACCCATTTCTACGAATTTCAATATTTTTAAATACGTTACGGCAACACCTGCACTTAATCTTTCTTCAGTAATGTACACCAAAAGTATAAAAAAGGAGTTTTACGTTGATACACTAAACAGGAAGGTGCCGGTTACAGGAAAAGACGGCCAGCTTGTAAGGGACAGCATCGTGCAAGGAATACGAAATAAAAATATTAATGATTTTATTGCGGGTTATGATGCAAATTTTTCAACGGCATTTAATACACAAATTTATTTTGACTATTTATTTAGGCGCGGAAACATTAAACAGATCAGGCATTTGTTGATTCCAACCTTAACATATAATTATAGACCCAATTACGGTAAAACGCAATACGGCTTTTGGAAAAAAGTTCAAAGCGACACATTAGGCAATACAAAAAACTATTCCGTTTTTGAAAAAGGTATTTACGGCGGGCCAGGTATAGGAGAGGTGAACGCCTTGAGTTTAAACTTAAACAACAACATAGAAACCAAAATAAAACAAAAGTCTGATACAGGAGTTACCTATAAGAAAATTATTTTACTTCAAAACGCCGGCCTCGGGGCGTCGTACAATTTTGCGGCAGACAGTTTTAAAATGACAAACATTAGTGTCAGCGCAAGGACGGTTTTATTTAAAAACATCAACATCAATGTTAGTTCTAATTTTGATCCATACGTTTATAGCAACTCACAAAACAGAAGGTTAAACAAATTTTATTATGATTATGACGGTAGACTTGCAAGATTTACAGACGCGAATTTCGCAATAAGTACCGCGCTTAGTAGCAATATGATTGAAGCAGCAAAAAAACTGCGAAAACCCCCAAGCATGACTAATGGTGCTGAGCGTGGCGCGGAAGCAGAGCAAACGGACGAAACCAAACAACCCTGGAACATTAATTTAAACTACAACTTAAGGCTAAGTAACGCGGATAACACCAAAACTCACCCAACCCACCAATTAGGCGCCACCGCCGATATTAAACCAACCAAATTCTGGAAAATTGGGGTTACTACGGGTTTCGATTTCTCCTCCCAAAAATTAAGCACGACTAGTTTAAACATATATCGGGATTTGAAATGTTGGGAAGCGAGAATTAGCTGGGTTCCTTTTGGGGTCAGAAAAAGTTATTCGATTTCAATTAATTTAAAAACATCTATGCTTAGTGAATTTAAAATTCCAAGACAGAGGCAGTGGTTTGATAATTTTCAGTAATAATAAAAAGCCAAATGATTTGTAATTCGTGCATCCCAATAGATTATTTCTATTGTAAGTACCATTAGCTTTTAATTTTCCTAATAAGATTTGTGGTAGAGAACCCCTCAAGCAAAGGAACGGTTAAAACTTTTCCTCCGCGCGAAATAACAATGTCATTACCAGCAATTTGTTCTACGGAATAATCACTCCCCTTTACTAAAATATCCGGAGCAAGGAATTTAATGAGTTCATAAGGTGTTTCCTCGTCAAAAAAAACGATGCCATCTATGCAACCCAATGCCGCTAAAACCGTTGCGCGCGCAGCCTCATTATTAACTGGGCGATTGGGCGCCTTATTTAATTTCTTAACGGAAACGTCTGTGTTTAAACCAAGAATCAAAAAATCCCCAAGATCCCTTGCCTGACTTAAATAATCAACATGTCCGGGATGCAAAAGATCAAAACAACCGTTTGTAAAAACGATTTTCTTATCTAAGGCACGCAAGTGAGTAATGTGTTCTTTGGCCTGTTCCTTAGTCAGAATTTTATCTTTTAGTTTGTTACGAAACGACATTTTTATTACGGTTAAACAATGGAAGCGTTACCAGACTTACTATACCCAACACAACGACAAGCACAAACTGACTAGTCCAAGATAACCAAGGTAGTGCAAAAGAAGAAGCAGTGTCTACATGAAACGTGTAAAGTAAAATTCCACCTAAGATAGCAGGATAAGCACCAAGTCCACCTGGAGAAAAAATAACACCAAAGGTTCCAAACAAAAGAAGCGTAAGACATTCTTTTTGTCCAAGATGTGAAGTTCCGTTCAAAGCAAAAAAACAAACATAAAGGCAGTAAAAATAACAAACCCAAATCAATAGGCTTAAAAAAACAAATTGAAAGGGTTTATCCATTTTGCGGATAGAACCAAGCCCTTCAATCATCCCTTTAATAATACCGCCAAATTTTCCTTTCAATAAACCGATAACTTTTTTTCTTAAAAAAAGAAAAGCCAACACCAATAAGCCTAGAGCCAACACTAACAAAACAATCTTCAATGGACTTTGTGTAATTCCCGAAAGTTTATCCCTGAGCTTGTTGAAAATTAGTTGGTTGGCAAGCCCTATTAATTCTTTGAATTGAACGATTAGAGTTAATGCAAATATCACAACAAAAACAAAAAAGTCAACAATCCGTTCGGTAATAACAGTTCCAAAACCAACTTCAAAGGGAACCTTATCATATTTAGCTGCAAGCGTGCACCTTGAAACTTCACCCATACGCGGAATGCCGTAATTAGCGAGATAGCCAATTATTACATGACAGGTGGCATTTAAAACATTGGTTTGATAACCGATTGGTTTTAAAAGAAGATTCCAACGATAAGCTCTTAAAAAATGACTGATAAACCCAATTAACATGGAGAGAGCGATCCAGGAATAATCTGCTGTTTTAAATGCGGTAATGATATTGTCTTTTTCAGGAGCAACCTGTTTTACCGATAACCAAATGAGTAAAACGCCAATGCCCAATAATATTAAGAACTGGACAGTAGATTTGACGTTTTTGGTAGCCATTTACTTTAATTTATTTGTTTCGGTTTCAGGAAAAACCACCCAGGGCTTGAAAGACTTCGCCTTTTCAAATTCCATGCTGGCATATGAGATGACTATTAGAACGTCACCTAATTTTACCCTTAACGCCGCAGGACCATTTAAACAAATAATACCACTGCCTCTTTTACCTGTTAAAACATATGTAACAAGACGCTCTCCGTTATTTTTATTCAAAACGTGTACTTGTTCATTTTCAATAAGATTGGCCGCATCCATTAAATCTTGGTCAATAGTAATGCTTCCAATATAATCTAACTCAGCTTGTGTTACGGTAACACAATGCAGTTTAGATTTCAAAACCTGAATTTCCATAAGGCTACAAATTTAGCCATTTTTATTAGTACTTTCACACGATAAACCCAACAAAATCAATAACTTTGCACAATTTAAGTAAAACGTGGACGTTACTATATTTCTGAAAAGAATTGTTATAATATTGGCTTTTTTTATCCGGAGCTTGTTGCTTTTTTCTCAGGAGAGTGATGGGTATGGCGTTAATCTTCGTCCTTTTTACAAACAAAAAATTCATTTTGGATTTACCATCGCTGGAGATCAAGCAGATTTTCGATTAAACCCGAGGCCTAATTCACTTTTTCCAGATACAATAATCACGGAATCGCGTTATCGTGTGAAAACAGTGTACTCGCAACCCGTGAAGGGATTTGCGATTGGTCTGGTTTCGGATATTAGAATATTTGAGTACGTGCGGTTAAGATTTACGCCTAATATTAGCTTCGGGACTCGTAAAATTGAGTATGGTCTGGCAACCGCTGACAGGGACAGTTTTAAAATTTTTCAAAAAACAGTAGAGTCGGTTTTTTTAATTTTCCCGCTTGAAACAAAAATACAATCCAAAAGGCTGGGAAATTTTTCGGCGTATGTGATAGGCGGCGGCGGCTATTCTTTGGATTTATCGGCCAGAAAAAAAGCAGGAGGAGGTTCTGGGGGGGCCAATCAATTGGATGATAACGTAAAGCTAAAACGCGATGATTATTTTTATAGTGCGGGCGCAGGAACTGATTTTTATTTGCAGTATTTCAAATTGGGTTTCGAGTTAAAACTGTTAATAGGAACAAGGAATTTATTAAGACCAGAAAATAGTGTATTTACCAACAGCCTTGATAAAATTCGTTCACGCATGGTTGTTTTCAGTATTACATTTGAGGGTTAACGTCATAAATTAATAAAGCATAAATTGAAGAACAAACATCTTCCAAAACATGCAGAAAAAAATACAAATACAGGTTGATCCTCTAACCGCAGCGAACGAAAATTTAATCAAAGCGGAAATCGAACAGATAATTGCTCTCTCGGAGGGAAATACCTTTGCAATTAAAATATTAAGAAGGAGTGTTGACGCGAGGCGAAGTAGAATTAAAATAAATCTTACCGTTCTTGTTTCGGTTAACGAGCAAATTGCGGACAGAAAAATTGACCCAAATTATCCAGACGTTTCTCAATCAAAAAAAATCTGCCACATTATAGGGGCAGGGCCGGCAGGTCTTTTTGCCGCGTTAAGATGTATAGAGTTGGGAATTAAACCTATTCTAATCGAACGGGGAAAGGACGTTAAGGCAAGGAGAAGAGATTTGGCAGCAATAAACAAGGACCATGTAATAAATCCAGAAAGCAATTATTGTTTTGGTGAAGGCGGAGCAGGAACCTATAGCGACGGGAAACTATACACGCGTTCCAGCAAACGAGGTGATATAGAAAAAATTTTACAAACCCTAGTTTATCACGGAGCAAATGAAGATATCTTAATAGATGCACATCCTCATATTGGTACTAATAAACTCCCTCAGCTAATCGAGAAAATTAGAGAGACCGTTTTAAAAAGGGGAGGAGAGGTTTTATTTAATACAAAATTGGTAGATTTTAAGATAAGAGATGAAAAAATTGTGGAGATTAAATTAAAAGATGATGTCGGAGAATTAGAACACGAAGTACAAAAGGTTATTCTAGCTACTGGCCATTCTGCAAGAGACATATATGAATTATTGCATAAAAAGAACATCTTATTGGAAGCTAAGCCGTTTGCAATTGGCGTCAGAGTTGAGCACACGCAACATTTAATCGATAGCATTCAATATCACTGTCAAACCGAACAAGAGGTTTCGCAAAAACGTGAATATCTTCCTGCGGCAAGTTATAGCTTGGTAAGCCAAATAAAGGGTTATGGCGTTTATTCCTTTTGCATGTGTCCAGGTGGGATTATTGCTCCATGTGCAACTTCGCAACAGGAAATAGTAACAAACGGCTGGAGTCCTAGTAAACGTAATAACCCCTATGCAAACAGTGGAGTTGTAGTTGGTTTAAATTTAAAAGATTTTGAGGCGTATAAAAAATTTGGCCCGTTAGCTGGCCTTGAGTTTCAAAAGGAAATAGAGCAACGAGCCTGGGGTTTTGGAGGAAAAACACAAACCGCGCCAGCCCAGCGCCTTTATGATTTTGTTCAGGGCAGACAAAGTAGTTCTTTGCCAGATTGTAGTTATCAGCCTGGGACGAAAGCTGCAGACATGCAAATGGTTCTTGGTAAATTGATAGGCCCAATATTGAAAGAAGGCTTTAAATCATTTGAAGCAAAAATGAAGGGGTACCTTACAAACGAGGCAATAATTTTAGGCGTTGAGTCAAGAACATCAACTCCGGTAAGAATACCCAGAGATAAAGATTTTTTGTATCATCCACAGCTGAAAAATCTTTTTCCATGTGGCGAGGGCGCAGGCTTTGCAGGAGGCATTGTAAGCGCTGCAATGGATGGGGAAAAGTGCGCTAACTATTTGAACTATTAAAATACTACATTTGTGACTCAATTATGGCAAGAATATTAACTGGCATACAAAGCACTAATGTACCTCACCTTGGCAACATTTTAGGTGCCATATTGCCGGCAATTGAATTAAGTTCGAAAAAGGAAAACGAGAGTTTACTTTTTATAGCCGACATGCATACGTTAATATCTAGAAAGGAACCCCATTTTATTAAAGAAAGTACAATGGCAGTGGCGGCCACTTGGTTGTCTTTTGGTTTAGATACAAGCAGGACTCTTTTTTATCGCCAAAGTCGTGTGCCACAGGTCGCGGAGTTAACTTGGTATTTAAATTGTTTTACCCCCTTCCCGATGTTGGCCAACGCACATTCATTCAAAGACAAGAGTTCTCGCCTTAGTGAAGTGAATGCTGGGCTTTTTACGTATCCCGTTCTAATGGCGGCCGATATTTTATTATACGATGCTCATTATGTTCCTGTGGGTAAAGACCAAATGCAGCATCTGGAAATGGCGGCCGATATTGCCAAATCATTTAATCATAAAATGGGTCATGAGGTGTTTACTATTCCTGAGGCTTTGGTAGATAATCGAGTGATGATTGTGCCCGGAACCGACGGTCAAAAGATGAGCAAATCGTACAACAATTTTATTAATATTTTTCTTCCTGAAAAAGAACTCAAAAAAGTCGTTATGGGAATCGTTACAGATAGCAAAGGCCTTGATGAACCAAAAAACCCAGAGAGCGACAACGTTTTTCGAATCTATAAACTTTTGGCGGATAATGAAAAAACGGAAACCATGCGTCAGAATTATTTAAAAGGAGGGTTTGGTTACGGGCACGCAAAGACTGCCTTGCTGGAGTTGATTATAGATAAGTACGCAGAGCAAAGAAGAGCTTTTTTTAATCTTACTTCCAACCCGACGCTGATAGAAAAGGAGTTGGCTCTTGGAGAATTAAAAGCAAATAATTTAGCAAATCAAAAGTTAGTTCAGGTAAGAGCGTTACTGGGTTATGCTTAAAATTAGAAATTCGAAGCCCGGTTTAAACTAGTCCACCCAACTTTTATAATACTTTCCATCATCAATACTCATAGCATCTTCTGTCACCATAAGGGGTCTAAAAGTATCAATCATCACAGCTAGCTCCTGCGTTTCTTTTTGACCAATACTTCTTTCCATGGCACCTGGAGCGGGTCCGTGAGGAATACCTTTAGGATGAAGCGTAATATAACCTTGTTCAATATTGTTTCGGCTCATGAAATCACCGTCCACATAATAGAGAACCTCATCACTGTCGATATTGCTATGATTGTATGGAGCAGGAATGGAAAGCGGATGATAATCGTAAAGACGAGGACAAAAACTACAAACTACAAAACTTGCGGTTTCAAAAGTTTGGTGAACGGGTGGTGGCTGATGAACGCGCCCAGTAATGGGTTCAAAATTGTGAATTGAGAAGCCCCAGGGAAAATTGTAACCATCCCAACCTACCACATCAAAAGGATGTGTGGCGTAAACCACCTCATGAATCATTCCTTCTTTTTTTATCTTAATGATAAAATCACCTTTACTGTCATGCGTTTCCAGCTCGGTTGGTAACTTGTAATCACGCTCACAAAAGGGAGAATGTTCCAATAACTGACCTTGTGAATTTTTATATCTTTTTGGAGTATAGTATGGTGAATAACTTTCACAGAATAGCAAGCGGTTATCTGAACTTTCAAAGTGTATCTGATAAATCATACCCCTTGGAATAATGAGATAGTCTCCGTATTCAAAGCGGATATTCCCCATAAAAGTTTTCAATACACCTTTGCCTTTATGAATAAAAAGCATTTCATCAGCATCTGCGTTTTTGTAAAAATAGCCTTCTTGACTTTGTGTTGGCGCAGCCAGACCAATGGCACAGTCATTATTTATCAATAGAGTTTTTCTGCTTTCTAAATAATCCGAAACGGGTACTACTTTAAAGCCTTTTAAAAGCAGGGCCTTAATGTTTTTTTCAATGGCAATTTTTGGAACAGCAGAATAGCTTTTAATTATTTCTTTAACCTGCGTGGGCCTGTGCGTGTGGTATAATAAGGAGGACATCCCAACAAAGCCTTCCGTTCCAAACAATTGTTCATAATAGTGTTTTCCATTTTTGTTTTGAAAAATCGTGTGTCTTTTTTGAGGGAATTCCCCAAGTTTGTGATAAACAGGCATCGAGAAATAATTTAGCTAATTTTTTTACCTACGACGTGAACCGTTTCATCCATTTTAAGCTGTTGGGTTGCTGTAAGGCCCGTCGTAATTGTTACGCTCACCCTAAATTGTATTTTATCTTTAAAAATATGATCCTTGATATTTATTCCAGATAAATCGGCAGAAACAGAAGATACACCCTTAGGAATATTTGTTTTTGTAGCCACACTAACTTCTCCCGCCGAAGATTTAAGGAAAATTGTTAGAGATTTTAAAAAATCAAGATTACCGGTCGGATTTGAAATGTTAAACTTCGTAAGTTTGACTTCGCTAACTAATTCTATAGTGGTCTTTTCGCTGGCAAACCTGCTCGAAGAGTTTGTTGGAATCTCAGGAGTAGTAAAATCGGCGGGAGCCGTTACCGTGATGCTGGTCGAGGGAATAGTTAAGAAGGTCGAATAGTCAATATCAAACTCAGTTGCTTCATTCACTTTTTTGCAGGAAGATGACATTGCGAAAACAAGAGCGAACGATAGAAATAAAATGTTTTTTTTCATGTTAAAAAATTATTTTAAAGATAGGTTATTTTTTAATATGTCTCTCAAATTAGGCCGTAAACGGCTTTTATATACTGACAAACATTCTGGTCCGTTTTTTACGCGCCCTTTTCTCATGGTTCTTTGCATTTCTATCGGGAGTTTCGACACTTCAACACACCTTGGAGTACAACAACCATTCATTTTTTCCGCACAAGAAGAGCATTGAATAAAAAGCAAATGGCAATCATCGTTTTTACAATTAACATGAGTGTCACAAGGCGCATCACATTGATGACATTTAGATAAAATGTCATCAGTAACTCGTTCTCCTACCCGTTCATCAAAAACAAAATTTATTCCTTTAAATTTACTTTCTAAGTTTTGCTCTTTAATTTCTTTCGCATATTGGATAATACCCCCCTTAAGATGATTCACATCTTTAAACCCATTATGTTTAAAATAAGCGCTGGCCTTCTCGCAACGTATACCGCCCGTGCAATACATAATTATTTTTTTATCTTCTTGGCCTTTTAAATGCTGAATTACTAAAGGTAGCTCCTCTCTGAAGGTATCTGCGTCCGGACAAAAGGCGCCGTCAAAGCGCCCTACCTCACTTTCATAGTGGTTGCGCATATCTATCACAATCGTGTTTTCGTCTTCTATCGCTTTATTGAATGCACTTGCGTTTAAGTATGTTCCCGTTTTTGAAGGGTCAAATGTTGGATCAGTAATTCCGTCTGCAACTATTTTATGGCGAACCTTAACAATTAACTTGTAAAAAGATTTCCCATTGCCGTCAACAGCTTCTTTAATGTCAATTCCATCAAATTCCGGAAAGGAGTATAGCCGCTCCAAAAAATTGTTCCAGTGCATTTCAGGGACACTCATTTGCGCATTAATGCCTTCCTGGGCTATATATATCCTGCCAAAGCAGCTTAACTCTGCCCAGTACGCATAAAGTGCGTCGCGTAACTCAGCAGGATTTTTAATAAAAACGTAACGATAAAAAGAAATTGTTTTACGCTGAATATTTTCTTCTTTCAGGCGTTGTTTTAAAATATTTTTGTCTATGCGGTTTATTAACAGAGCCATTTATTTTTACAGCGTATTAAGCGATAATTTTTTGTTTTTAAATAGAGATGAAACCCGCTTTCAAATCCACTCATTTTTAATTACGTTTGCAAAGTTACAAAATTGTGGCTAAACATAAATTATTGCTATGGCAGGAACAAATCAAAAAATTCTGATAATAGGAGCCGGAGGTCAGATAGGAGTTGAATTGACAGAAAACCTTTCGAAGATGTATGGAAACGAAAATGTAATTACATCTGATATAAAGGAGTCCGAGTCTTTGAAATCAAACCCCTTTGAAAAACTGGACGCGCTAGACAAAAACGCTCTTTATGAAATTGTAAAAAGGCATGATATCAAACAAGTGTACCATTTGGCCGCTTTGTTATCGGCAACCGGAGAGCAAAAGCCCGCATTTGCGTGGAAATTAAATATGGAGAGTCTTTTTCATGTTCTTGATTTGGCAAAGGAAAAACACATACAGCAAATTTATTGGCCCAGTTCAATAGCGGTCTTTGGGCCCACCACACCCCGTGAAAACACTCCCCAATACACAATAATGGAGCCGAGTACTGTATACGGAATTAGCAAACAGGCAGGGGAACGCTGGTGTGAATGGTATTTCAAAAAGCATCAGGTAGACGTAAGAAGCTTGCGATATCCAGGTTTAATAGGTTGGAAAAGTGCGCCGGGTGGAGGAACAACAGATTATGCGGTTCACATTTTTCACGAAGCGCTTAAAAAGGGGAGCTACGAGTGTTTTCTGAGCGAAACAACATCCCTCCCAATGATGCACATGGAAGACGCAATTAGAGCAACCATAGAGATCATGCATGCGCCATCTGAAAAAATTAAGATTAGAGGGAGCTATAATCTTTCCGGAATTAGTTTTAACCCTGCAGAAATAGCAAGGGAAATAAATAAGCACATTCAAAAATTTACCATAAGCTATAAGCCAGATTTTAGACAAGCTATTGCCGATAGCTGGCCAAAAAGTATCGACGACAGCAGCGCTCAACAAGATTGGGGCTGGAAAACAAAGTACGATCTTCCGGGTTTGGTTAACAATATGCTCACAAATCTTAGGCCTTTAATAGAGTTTAGTAGATCATAGAAACATTAAGAAGACATCTTGCGAGCTATACAGCCATTTCATCGCCATATTAGTAAGAACTTGACATTTGTTTTAACAAGCAAAAGTTTAAAACTAAACGATTAAAACGATAAAAAAAAAGAAGCGTTTTATTACCTTCGCTGAAAAAAAATGAAAAACTCAAATCTAATAGCAGGCTTAGCTTTAATAATCACATTATTTGGCGCTTTAACACAATGTAAAAAAGGAGAAGATGACCCCTTTATTTCTTTAAGGTCTCGCAAAGCTCGCGTAGTGGGTGAGTGGGCGGCAACATCCGGCACTGCAAAAATAACGGATAAATCTCTAAATTTCAGCTCTACCAGCACCTACAACTATTCCAACAGCTCTTACTCCAGTGTTTCAATAGAGACATTTATGAATACGACAACAACTAACTCGAGGGCAGGGGTGTTTAGCTATAAAATTAGTTTTGCTTCTGACGGAACATTTGCTATGACTCGCATAGAGGATACTGAAATTTCCACGGTAAAGGGAACTTGGAATTTTTCTGATGGGGTTGGTGAAACAAAAAAGAAGGAACAAATCATCCTTTTCGTCACATCCGAAACATTTCAGGCAAGTTCTACTATCGCTTATGTGAACACATCAACTGGCAATCAGCCTTCTAAGGTTTATAGTATCAAGGAATTAAGAAACAAAAAAATGGTTTTGTTCGAAGAGAGTTCTGTGATATCTTCAACAGGCGGTAGTGAAGAGATTAAGGAAGAATTTACCTTTGAACAGTAACTTAAACAACCTCTGCGAGGCCCCCATTTATTATAGAAACTTGTTGTGCCACGTTTTGTGCCATTTCCATAAAACAAATCGCCTGTGGAGTGCTTCCTTGCATAACCGCAGGTCGTCCAGCATCAGAAGCTTCGCGTACGCTTTGAACTAAAGGTATTTGAGACAATAAAGGAACTTTTAATTCGTCTGCCAAATTTTTCACACCGTCTTTACCAAAAATATAATATTTATTTTCAGGCAATTCTTCAGGTGTAAACCAGGCCATATTCTCTACTAAGCCTAAAATCGGAACATTAATTTGTGGCAATTGAAATAGGGCAATTCCTTTTCGCGCATCTGCCAACGCAACGTCTTGTGGGGTACAAACAACAACAGCCCCAGTTAAATTTACTTGACTACACAAACTTATTTGGATATCGCCAGTACCGGGGGGTAAATCAACAATCAAATAATCTAGCTCGCCCCAAACTGTTTCGTAAAATAATTGTGAAAGTGCTTTGCTGGCCATTGGACCACGCAAGGCAATAACCTGCCCTGGTCCCGCCAAAAAACCAATGGAGTTTAATTTTACTCCATGACTCTCAACAGGCGACATTTTTTTTTGTCCGTTAAACGTAGCAGAACCTGGGCCTTGGCGTTCAACCCCAAACATAATGTGTTGAGAGGGACCGTAAACATCGGCATCCACTAAACCAACCTTAGCGCCTTGATTTGCAAGAGCTACCGCAAGATTTGCTGCTATCGTGCTTTTCCCAACACCACCCTTGCCGCTTGCAACCGCAATAATATTTTTCACATCTCGCAACGTCGTTTCGTCTTTTTCTTTTTTGGTTGTAACATTTGAAGACATTTTTATACTCACTTTGGCTTCTTTGTCTACAAAGTGATGAATCGCGTTCATGCAGGCATTGTGTATCATGTCTTTCATCGGACATGCAGGTGTTGTTAAAACAACCGTGAAAGAAACGGTTTTACCATCCACAACAATATCTTTCACCATATTAAGAGTTACCAAATCCTTTTTAAGATCCGGGTCATCAACGTATTTCAGCGCATCCAGCACTTTTTCAACTGTAATCTCCATAATATCAGGGTTGACTAAATAAGTAAAAACTATTTCACCGTTGCCGTTGGGGCAGGACTCGGTGTTTGCGGAGGTGTCATCGCCGGAATACCATTGTTTGCAGGAGCTTCAGCCTCAGCCATGCTTGCCCTTATGAAATTGGCAATAGAGTCTTGAAACACCTTTGCGCGGGCGTGCATGTAATTCCGATCCTCAGAAGCGGGACCGCAGCTAGAAAACAGTAAGGAGAATACAGAACAAAAAAGCAAAAAAGTATTTTTCATAATTAATTTGTAAAATGAACAACAAAGCTAATCAAAAAACAGAAAAGCCCCAAAGCAAGGCTTTGAGGCTAATCAGCTAACTAAACACAAATTTATTATTTCTTTACTTCTTCAGTTGCAGCTTCTGTAGCAGTAGATACTACAGCAGCAGCAGAGTCAACTACAGCTTCAACAGCTCCCATTGACTCAGTAATAGAAGCAGCAATAGAATCTTTAATTTGTTTTTCTCTCTCTTCCATTTTAGCTTTGTCTTCAGCTGAAGGTCCGCAAGCAACGAAAGATGCAGCAACGAAAGCTACAGTGATAATCGAAAATACTTTTTTCATTTTAGTTTTAATTTTAATTGTTTGTTAATTTCACATTTATACCCAATTCCCGAAGAAGTAACCCAAAAAAGCCAACTAATTTAAGAATAATTCACAAGTTATTGATAATCAACAATATAAAATAAGTTAGGCGCGAAACCACTCGGGCAGAAAAGAGCTTTTTTTATAAAAACGGGTTACCTTTGGCAAAAAGTTGTATCAATGGCACAAGGGTCAATGTCTAAAACCAAATTGCAATTTACCGACACCCAATTTATTGAGGGTTTGCGTAGTGGCAATAATGAAGTTTTAGAAGCCCTATATAAAAAATACTACAACATCGTTCTTAAACTTATTGTAAACAACAGCGGTACGGCAGATGCAGCTAAAGATATTTATCAGGAAACGATTATCGTTTTGTTTGAAAATGCACAAAAAGCAAGTTTTGAATTAAACTGCCAATTGCAAACATACCTTTACTCCGTTGCTAAACGCCTGTGGTTGAAACAACTTAGGAAAGACGGAAAAACGTTTCTTCTGAGAGAAAACGACGAAAACGAAGTGATTGATATTAGTGAAGATTTGAAGGAACATCTGGCTAAAGACGCAGACATCGAAAAAATGAATAAGAGCCTTACGGAACTCGGAGAGCCCTGTTCTACGTTGATAAGGGACTTCTATGTATCGAAGCTGAGTATGGAAAAAATTGCCGAGAAGTTTGGCTATACAAATTCTGATACTGCGAAGAACCAAAAATACAAATGTTTACAAAGGTTGAAAAAGTATTTTTTTGATAAAACAATAATTGAACAAGAACACTAGTTAAAAGAACTTATGAGATCGACGGATTTATTTGATGATTATTTGAACGGGAAGCTAAGTGAGAAGGAAATAGCTGACTTTGAAAATCGAATTAAAACAGATGAGGTTTTTAGTGCCGCATTTCAAGAACAGAAAACCCTTTTGAAGGTTTTGAAACAGGTTACAGACAGAAAAGAATTCCAAGCTAAACTAAACAACATACACGAAAAAGAAATTGGAATTCACTCAAAAACAATTTCATTAAATGAAGAAACTTTTGCAAAAAAACACGGCAGAACTATTGCTGTTGCTGCAAGTACAGCTTTCGTAGCGGTATTAAGTACCGTTGCGATATTAAGCACTGGAGGATACCTTCTTAAAAAACAGAGTAATGAAATTACAGAGTTAAAGCGCGACGTACTTGAGCTAAAATATTCGAGTGAAGCTATCGTAGAAGGAATCACTAAGAACAATAAAAAGGTTGCCTATGCGCCAGCTAACTTCGAGGGAAGCGCTTTTGCACTTAACAATAAGGGGTATATTCTTACCAGTTATCATATGGTCAAAGATGCTGACAGCATTTTTATTCAAAACAACTTAACGGACAGGGTATTGACACGGTTGGTTTATTTTGACGCTAAACTGGACCTCGCCTTTTTAAAATTAGATAATACCGAATTGGTAAAAACCTGGCAAATACCGTTCTCGCTAAAAGAAAAAACTACAGATATAGGCGAAAGAGTTTTTACATTGGGTTATCCTCGAAAGGAAATGGTTTATGGCGAGGGTTCGTTGAGCGCATTAAGCGGTTACTCTAACGATACCAGCATGTATCAAATTTCTATTCCTGTGAATCCGGGCAATAGTGGCGGGCCTTTGCTCGACGAACAAGGAAACATCATTGGGGTTATCCGTGGAAAAATTACAGGCGCAGAAGCCACGGGTTTTGCAATTAAAGCAAATGAAATTATGAAAGCAATTGACTCCTTACCAACGGATAGTATCAGACAAGAGCTTTTAAGCACCACAAATAAGAAAACAGCATTAAAAAATCTTAAGCGATCTGAGCAAATAAAGAAAATAAATCCCTACGTCTTTAACGTTTTGGTCTACAAAAAAGACTAATTGGTCGAAAATGAAGTTTTTTTTAAATGAACCGATTCGGCAATTCTATACATTTTATATATTGTTGTAAATCAAATAATTACGTTTTAATCAACAGGATTTAAACAGCTTAGGAACAAGGAGACGAACAGCCGAGGAATGATTAACAAAATAAAAAAGAAGAAAAAATAAAGTTATTAACAATTTAATGGTAAATTAGTACCCTAAAAT
>CALMND010000086.1 GCA_937868565.1 uncultured Bacteroidota bacterium
GAATGATGGTAACGGAAATTTTAAAAAGAGCACAACATTCTCAAGCATTTTCACAAGCAGTAAAGCTATTGCAGTGGAAGATTTTAATAAGGACGGCTTTAAGGATATTTTTATTGGTGGAAGAGTTGTACCAGGCCATTACGGCTTGATACCGAAAAGTTACTTGTTACTAAATACAAAAGGGGTATTTACAAATATTACCAATCGTGTACCCTCCCTTTCAGAAATTGGCATGGTGACCGACGCCGTTTGGTGCAATTTAGATTCAGATACATGGCCTGAATTAGTCCTGGTAGGAGAATGGATGCCTTTAACCATTTACAAAAATAAAAACGGAGTCCTTGCCACAACACCTTCTAAAGTCGACAATTCTAATGGTTGGTGGAACACCATTGCAAAAGCTGATATTGACGGGGATGGAGATTTGGACTTAATTGGAGGAAATATTAGTGTAAACACAAGATACAAAGGTAATGAGCAATACCCTATTACCATGACTGTAAGTGATTTTGACAATAATGGCAGCACTGATTGTATTCTTAGTCTTTATCAGGACGGCGTTTCTTATCCAATTGCTGTGCGAGACAATTTGTTAGACCAAATGAATTTTTTGAAAAAGAAATTTTTGCGCTATAGAGATTATTCAAAAGCTACACTTTCAGATATTTTCATGCCTGAACAATTGAGCAAAGCAAAGACTTATATTGCTAACAATATTGGAAATACAGTGTTTATAAATGCAGGCGGCGGAAATTTTGACATACAGTTGTTACCTGCGCGGGCACAGGTTTTTCCGGTTAATGCCGTTATTACCGAAGACTTTGACAAGGACGGCAGGTTAGACATTTTATTAGCTGGCAACGACTATGCAACTGAAATTGAATCCGGCAGAAATGACGCAGGAATTGGTCTGGTTCTAAAGAATCAAATAACCAACAAATTTAAACCCCTTCCCGTAACTCAGAGCGGCTTTTATTTGCCCGGAGATGTTAAATGCATGAAGAAAATTATCATCAAGAATAAACCTTGCATTTTGGTTGGTAAGAATCAAAGTGCTATTCAGGTTATTGGGCACACAGATAATCTCAAATAAGAGCGGGAAAAATCCGCTTCTATTTTTTTCTTTCTACAAGATTTTGCCTGTTTAATACAGACAAGAACCAGAAAGCTTTCGCTTCATTTAATATCCTGTCCGGTCTTTATTCCTCTATAGGCAATCAATAAATTCCAATAACCGGTCACTTAATAAACTGCAAAGCTTTTTTAATTGTATCCGAAAATTTTATTGCGTGCGTTCCCATTGAAAGTCCAGTCGAGTTTCCAGCCAAAAGCACATTGATTAGGCGCAGGAGTCACAACATTTCCATTTCTATCCACCCCAAAAGTGGCTCTTAAATCAAAACTTTTACTTGCAACTATATTTACCTCGCCCTGCACGGGTGCTCCCGGACCACAGGTTACGTTCCACACAATTGGGTTGGTTACCTGACTTGTAAAGGCGTCTCCGTCTCGGGTTGTACCAAAATTTTCAAGATTGGTTAATCCACCTGAAGTACCGATGCCTTCCGCCCTGCAAGTAATAATGTTGCCCGGTATCGTGTACGTGATTTTTCTGTTAATATTATAGGTGGCCGTTTTGTTATCTTCAAACGTTACAGCCAAATTACTGCTCGTTAACGTAGATACCAAAGTTGTTTGTGTTTTAACGATAAGAAGCTCCCACCAGGTTCCACCACTTGTGTTGGTTAAATATTGGGTTCCATTAAGCATAATACTTTTACCATCTGAAGCGCGGGTAATTTTATAAGAAAGAAAGTCCACCTTTATAACACAGCCGACATTTTTCCACCTTTTACCTTGTGTGTAATCCTGAATGGTGAACTTGATAGACCCCGTGCGGGTTCTGTTGTTACAAGTCGTTCCGTCATAATTGAGGCGGATTGTCCCCGAGTTTATTCCGGCAGTGTCTACACTTAAGCCGCAAATGGTTCCCGTCATTTCTGCATAGGCGTTCGGAACCGTTGACTTACCATGCAATTTACCATTGTCGCCAATTACACTATTAATGTCGTTAACAGCAGCATCGTTTTCACCTTGCGTATCCCTGCTATCAGAACTGCTCTGACCGCTTTCGGTTGGTTCGGGTGCCGGAGTTTCCTTCTTTTTACAGGATACCATGATGATTGTAAGCAAAAGGAATAGAACACTTAGTCCGTAAATTATTTTTTTAGAGTTCATTTTCATAGTTTTAGTATTTCGTGTAAAGATAAAAAAAATATCAAAATCATCCGATCTGTGATTTGGGGTTAATAAAAGAATCGAAATTTTTATCTATTAAAGGCTAAGTAATTTTACCGCCAATGATGTATGTTCCACTTCCTTTTATACTTATACGTTTTCAGTGAAATAACTAAATTATTTCAAAAATCAGATGTCGAAAATACCGTCAATTGAGCTAAGAGTTTTCCCTATATCGCATGTCCATCAATTTATTTGGTTTTAGGTAGATGTTATCATGCTTTAAATCTAACAAAGTATTAAAACGCTTTAATACATCGTTTCCAATATAGTTCATTTCAAAACCAACCGGGTTCGTCGTTCCTAAAATAGTGGTAGGAACATCTTTAAGCGGAATCGTATTAATTTCTATACCCGGACAAAGTACTATGCGCGTTTCATAATTTACGCCTCTTGGATCTTTGAATTGAGACGACCTAATCAATTTCAAATTTTTTGGAAAATTGAGCCTCGCTGCCCAGGTACTATCTATAATAATTGCCTGATCAGAACCCGTATCCATTAGAAAATTGCTTTGAAAAAGTTTAGCATCTATTTTTATTGTTCCTTTAATGCAAACAAATGAACGAACGAATTCAATACCAGATTTAAAATAATTTTTTCTACTTCTTGGAAGTTCTGAGTGAATAATTAGCAGTTCTTTTTCATAATCAATTTCAACAATTTTTCCTTCAAAAATATTCCATCCAAATCTTCCGTCCATATCGTGAGCTGTAAAACCGGTAGGCCGCACGTCAGGATTGGTCCATACAACCCTACCCATTTGAATTTTAAATACCTTCTCCATATTTGAATAGTTGGGTTTGACTTTGCCACTGAGTGCTTCCGGCTGATTGGATAATAATTTTGTACGCTTTAAAATCGCGTCCCTAGTTAAACGAAAATCAAATGAACCAATATCAAAATGTAAACTAACGGTATCTCTTTCATTTAAAATCGATTTCACATGAATAGCATTATACGCACTCAGTTTAAATGGAATCGTATCGTGACTTACTTTCCGGCACTTTTCCTTTTTTTCGGCGGGTATTGCGCTGGTAATTTTGGTGTAGCAAGAGTCCTTACCGTTTAAAAGAATGATGAAGTCAAAACTTGTGCCCGGTTTTACTTTTACCTTTATTGAATCTAAATCCGTGTAAAAACACACCCACTTTTCTCTTCGCGTTCTGTCAGCCGTATAAACATCGGGCTTTGTCTCAGGCGAAAGGTTCCAGGCGTTTTTATCAAAATAGTCGCCGTCTTTAATCGCCACGTTTTTTGAGCCAGCTTTAACAATCGGTAATTGTGATTGCCCGTAA
>CALMND010000087.1 GCA_937868565.1 uncultured Bacteroidota bacterium
CCGCGAAGGCCAAAGCCCCCTTGATTTGCTGGATGAAATTGAAAAGGAGCTTAAAATAAAGGTAAGACCCATGACTTGGCCCATAGGAATAGGTAAGTCTTTTAAAGGCGTTTATAATTTATCCGAAAGTTCTCTTAATCTCTTTCAGGGTGATAGTAAAACCACCGTTGAAGAAACCCTGACTATTAAAGGCATTAACGATAAATTGATAGACCAGCGTGTTGGTTCAGATTTTGCGGAACAACTCAGAGCGGACGTGGACTTAATTGATGGCGTTTACGACCCGCTAGACTCCCATAAATATCTTGAAGGGCAAATTAGCCCCGTTTTTTTTGGTTCGGCTGTTAACAATTTTGGTATCCATGAATTGTTGGATTGTTTTGTACAGATAGCACCTTGGCCTAAGGAGCGTGATACTGATGCCGGAATGGTGAAACCTGACAATAACAAATTCAGTGGCTTTATTTTTAAAATACATGCTAACCTCGACCCCAAACACCGCGACCGAATAGCATTTCTTAGAATCTGTTCTGGAATTTTTGAACGCAACAAATACTATTATAATGTTCGCGAAAAAAAGCAAATGCGCTTTAGCAACCCCACGGCTTTTATGGCACAACAAAAGTCAGTTATTGATGAGGCTTTTCCTGGCGACGTGATTGGTTTGTACGATGCCGGAAATTTTAAAATTGGCGATACCTTAACCGAAGGAGCCAGCTTTAACTTTAAAGGAATTCCAAGTTTTTCTCCAGAATTGTTTAGATACGTGTCTAACCTCGATCCAATGAAAACCAAACAACTTCAAAAAGGCCTAGAACAACTAACCGACGAAGGTGTGGCGCAATTGTTTACCAAAAAAGCAGACGGAAGAAAAGTAATTGGCACCGTTGGAGCCCTTCAATTTGAAGTAATACAACACCGATTAAAGTCAGAATACAATGCCAGTGCCAGTTTCGACCAGATTAATTTGTATAAGGCCCTTTGGATAAGCTGCGAGGACAAGAAAAAGTTGGAAATTTTTATGCAAGACCGAAATGCTCACATCGCCCTGGACAAAGAAGAACGTCCTGTTTTTTTGGCTGAAAGTGCATGGTTACTTCAAATGGCTCAGGAAAAATTTCCGGATATACAGTTTCATTTGAAGAGCGAGTTTTAGTTGCCAACTAACTAACGAATTCTACAAATTCTCACTGATTAAGGACATTCGTCTTAATTCTTGAAATACGCGATTGAAACTTGCCTATCTACCTTATTTACGGTATATTTGTAGTCTAATTAGATTTAGTCTAATTAATATTTAAATTTAAATTACTTAAAAACAGATAGTTATGATTACTGTAACTGAGAATGCCAAAGAACACGCTCTTAATTTAATTAAGACAGAAAACCGTCCTGAAGGTACTTTTATACGAGTTGGAGTTGATGGTGGAGGATGCTCTGGTTTATCCTACAAATTAGAGTTTGACAACAACATAAAAGAAGGAGATCAGGCTTTTGAAGACAAAGGAATTAAAATTGTGGTTGACCGTAAGAGTTTTCTTTATTTGGTTGGTACTGAATTGGAGTACACCGGCGGTTTAAACGGAAAGGGTTTCGTGTTTAATAATCCTAATGCTAACAGAACCTGTGGTTGTGGGGAGAGTTTCTCCGTATAAATTAATTCACCTCCACTGGCAATTGAGATTCGCGTATTACGCCAAAAAATTTTTGGTTTCAGCAAAAGTAAAATCCTGCGAAATTCAAAAAATCAAAAGATAATATAGAAACTAAGCATAAAAAAATCAACACGCATAATAATGGGTAACGAAGTATTAGCTGAACATATAAACAAAGACTACGAGTGGGGCTTTATCACCGACATTGACAGTGATACTTTTGCCAAAGGTCTGAATGAGGAAGTTGTTAGAGCATTAAGCAAAAAAAAGAATGAACCCGAGTGGATGTTGGAGTTTAGGTTAAAAGCCTATCGTCATTGGCTCACCATGAAGGAACCGGATAATTGGGCGCATTTACCATACCCAAAAATTGATTTTCAAAACATCAGTTATTATTCTGCTCCAAAAAAGAAAGCAGAATTAAAGAGTTTAGACGAAGTTGACCCTGAACTTTTAAAAACATTTGAAAAATTAGGAATCTCGCTCGAAGAACAAAAACGATTAAGCGGAGTTCAATCCAACATAGCGGTTGACGCGGTATTCGATAGCGTTTCAGTAAAAACAACTTTTCGCGAAACACTGGCTGAAAAAGGAATTATTTTTTGTTCCTTCAGTGAGGCTGTATTAGAATTTCCTGAACTGATTAAAAAATACATGGGTATGGTTGTGCCTCCAACCGATAATTATTATGCCGCATTAAATAGTGCGGTATTCAGCGATGGTTCATTTTGTTATATTCCAAAAGGAGTGCGTTGCCCAATGGAACTTTCTACTTATTTTAGAATTAATGCTATTGGAACAGGACAATTTGAAAGAACACTCATTGTCGCAGAAGAAGGCAGCTATGTTTCCTACCTGGAAGGTTGCACAGCGCCGCAACGTGACGAAAATCAATTGCACGCAGCCATTGTTGAAATTATTGCGCACAAAGATGCGGAAGTAAAATACAGTACCGTTCAAAACTGGTATCCTGGTGATAAAGAGGGGAAAGGAGGCATTTATAATTTTGTTACCAAGCGTGGAATTTGCCTGGAAGATAATGCTAAAATAAGCTGGACCCAAGTGGAGACAGGTTCTGCCATTACCTGGAAATATCCTTCCGTAATTTTGAAAGGAAACAATAGTGTTGGAGAATTTTATTCGGTGGCTCTTACCAATAACAAACAAGAAGCTGACACTGGAACCAAAATGATTCACATCGGTAAAAACACGCGTAGTACAATCATCTCCAAAGGAATCAGTGCGGGCTTCAGTAATAATAGTTACAGAGGTCTGGTTCAAATTCGAAAAGGAGCCACTAACTCACGTAATTTTTCGCAATGCGATAGTTTGTTAATGGGAGATAAATGCGGGGCGCATACTTTTCCTTATATTGAAATAAAAGACAAAAGCGCCATTGTTGAACACGAAGCCACAACCAGCAAAATTGGTGAGGATCAACTATTTTACTGCAAACAAAGGGGAATAGATATGGAAAAAGCCATCGCATTAATTGTGAATGGTTATTGTAAAGAAGTATTAAATAAACTACCCATGGAATTTGCAGTAGAAGCGCAGAAATTGCTAGCCGTGAGTTTAGAAGGAAGTGTTGGATAGAAATAAATTGAGAATTTGTCGTGACTCTCGTTTCTATTATATTTTGACTCGAATAACACATTGAAAAATAAAAATATGATAACAATAAAAAATTTACATGCATCAGTTGAAGGAAAAGAAATATTAAGAGGTATCAATCTCGAAATAAAGGCGGGAGAAGTGCATGCCATTATGGGACCTAACGGTTCAGGAAAGTCAACCTTGTCAAGTGTACTGGCTGGCCGAGAAGATTATGAAGTAACAGAGGGTGAAGTTACATTTAACGGCAAAGACCTTTTGGAAATGGCTGCCGAAGATCGCGCTCGGGAGGGCCTGTTCTTGGCTTTCCAATATCCTGTTGAAATACCAGGAGTAAGTAATATCAACTTTTTAAAAACCGCGATTAACGAAATTCGTCACTACAAGGGACAAGAAGCAATTCCTGCAAAAGATTTTTTGAGTCTTGTAAAAGAAAAACAAAAGCTGGTGGAGTTGGACGGAAAATTAACCAACCGTTCTGTGAACGAAGGATTCAGTGGAGGTGAGAAAAAAAGAAATGAAATTTTTCAAATGGCCGTGCTTGAACCTAAATTGGCTATACTTGATGAAACAGATTCCGGACTCGATATTGACGCTTTAAAAATTGTGGCCAATGGAGTCAACGCTTTAAAAAATGAACACAACGCATTTGTAGTTATAACACACTATCAGAGGTTGCTTGATTACATAGTTCCAGATTTCGTACATATTTTATACAATGGAAAAATCGTAAAATCCGGAACCAAAGAATTGGCTATGGAACTGGAAGCCAAGGGTTATGATGAAATTAAAAAACAGTTTGAAACGGTTACATGATTTGGTTTTTGTACTACCCAAACCGTTTTAAACTTTGAACCATATTGAACAATAATGATAGCAGAAAAATCACATACAGCTCAGGACATTATAAATAAAATTTCGGCAACTGCATCTAAGGTGGGGTTTATTAAAAATGATATCCTCACCAATGCATTGATGCAAATCGAGAATAAAGGAATTCCAAACAACCGACACGAAGACTACAAGTACTGCAATATGGATGCTGTTTTAAAAAGAGAATTCAAAAGCATTGAACAAAAATTTACAGAAGTAAAGAATATTAACTCTTATAAGTTAGCTGACACTATAACTCTGGTTGTTGTGAATGGGAATTACTCTGTGAATCTAAGTGATAAAGTAGGCCTGAAGGGATTGCATATAAACTCCTTTTCGAATTTGGATTCCTTGGCGAAAGAAAAAATTGCTTCAATTGCAAAAGTAAATACCGACTCCTTTATTGCTTTAAACACTGTTTTTTGTTCCAATGGTTTTCATTTAAAGGTTGAAAAGAACACAGCCCTTCAAACTCCTATTCATATTATTTATGTGTCAAGTGCTGAATCCGAAGCCATAGTTAATTCAAGAAACCTAATTGAACTCGAAGAGAACGCACAGGCAATTATTATCGAAAGACAAGTAGTTATAGGTAAAGGAAAAATATTTACTAATTTTTTAAGTGAAAAATTTGTCGCGCAAAATGCCAAATTAGATTCCTATTTACTTCAAAACGAAGGCTTACTCGGTTACTCGGTAAATACCAATCAGGTTCAAATTGAAAGCAACTCTGTCTATCATAATACTACCGTTACCTTAAATGGAGCTGTGGTGAGAAATAATCACCATGTTGTTTTGTCTGGTAAAAACAGTGAAGCTAATTTAAACGGTTTATTTTCTTCAAAAGGCACTCAGTTAATCGACAATCACACCTTGATGGACCATCAGGTTCCCAATTGCGAAAGCAACGAATTGTATAAAGGTATTATCAACGACAAAAGTACCGGGGTTTTTAACGGAAAAATATTTGTGAGGAAGGATGCTCAGAAAACCAATGCTTACCAGAGCAGTAAAAATATTTTGTTAAGCGACGATGCCATAATCAATACCAAACCGCAGTTGGAAATTTATGCTGACGATGTAAAATGCTCTCATGGTACTTCTACCGGAAAAATAGATGAAAATGCGCTTTTCTATCTGAATACAAGAGGCATTGGTAAAGAAAGTGCGCGAAGATTATTGTTAAATTCTTTTGCTAAAGAAGTCATTGATAGAATTGAATTAGAAAGCCTTAGAGAGGAAATAACGAAACTTTTCGAAAATTAAATATACGAGTGTTTGATATTACCAAAATACGCGAACAGTTTCCAATACTGAACCAAAAGATCAACAGCCATTCCTTAATTTATTTTGATAATGGAGCAACCACTCAAAAACCTTTAAGAGTCATTGATAGAATTTCAGAATATTATAAAAGATCGAACTCCAATATTCACCGTGGTGTCCACTCCCTAAGCAGACTGGCAACCGAACAATTTGAAGAAGCCCGTAAACAAGTCGCCCGAAACTTTCATGTAACGAACGAACAACAATTCATTTTTACTTCCGGAACAACGGATTCTATAAATATAGTTGCTCAGGGACTTGCAAAAAATCACTTTAAAAAAGGCGACGAAATTATTATCTCAACATACGAACATCATTCCAATATATTGCCTTGGCAATTATGGACGGAAGAAAACGGAGGCAGGCTCAAAATAATCCCTTTGTTGAGTGACCAAACTTTGGATTATGACGCAATTGAAAATTTAATATCCGATAAAACGAAATTGATTGCCATTGCCCATGTTTCCAATACCCTGGGTCTTATAACAGATATAACAAGAATTAAAAGAATTACTGCTAAACACGACATACCGATTTTAGTGGATGGAGCCCAGTCGGCTCCACATATGACAATTGACTTACAAAAATTAAATGTCGATTTTTTTGTTTGTAGTGCGCATAAGATGTACGGTCCCACCGGAGTTGGAATTTTGTACCTATCTGAAAAATGGCTGGAAAAACTCCCTCTTTCTAAAACAGGAGGTGGAACTATTAAAACGGTCACGTTTGAAAAAACGGAGTACGTAAAGGGAGCAATTAAGTTTGAGCCCGGCACTCCCAATATTTCTGGTGTGATTGGATTTGGCGAGGCCTTACAATTCATGAACGAAATTAGCATGCAAACCATTTCTAACTACGAACACGAACTTCTGCAATACACTCAAAATTTGTTAAAACAAATTCCTGAAGTCGTTATTTATGGAGCATTTGAACACAAAGCAGGAGTCATTTCGTTTAACGTTAAAGGCCAACATCCCTTTGATGTCGGGACTTTACTGGATAAATATGGAATAGCCGTTAGGACGGGACATCACTGTACGCAACCTTTGATGCAACACTTGGACATACAGGGAACCGTTAGGATATCCTTTGCTGTTTATAATACAAAAGAGGAAATCGATTTTTTTATCGATAAATTGAACAAAGTAATAAGTATGTTATCTTGATGAGATTTTTTTGAAGAGATGAGCATTGAAGAAATAGAAAACGAAATTGTTGAAGAATTTGAATTCTTTGGCGATGATTGGGAAGCTAAGTATGAACATCTTATTGACCTGGGAAAGTCCTTACCGCTCATTTCCGAGGAATTGAAAACGGAGGATAGAATTATTCAAGGATGCCAAAGCAGAGTGTGGTTGAATGCAGAATTTGAAAACAACAAGCTAAAATTTACCGCAGACAGTGATGCGATAATAACAAAAGGCATGGTAGCTTTAATGATTCGGGTTTTGTCAAATCAAAAAGCCGAAGATATTGTAAAAGCAAAAGTGGAATTTATAGATAAAATTGGGTTAAAAGAACATTTAAGTCCCACAAGAGCGAACGGATTGGTTAGTATGATTAATAAAATGAAACAAGAAGCGTTAAAGAGAATATAGAATGGCCCCAATAATAATTACGAAGAACACGGAACAAATGCAAAAAGTAATCGACGAGATTAAAACCTGTTTCGACCCTGAAATTCCTGTGGACATATGGGAACTCGGACTTATTTATGAATTGCATTTAGACGATGAAAATAATTTAAAAATTGTAATGACCCTTACGTCACCTAATTGTCCGGTAGCAGAAAGTTTACCGGCTGAGGTAGAAAATAAATTGAAATTAGTGCAGGGAATAAAATCAGCTGAATTAAAATTAACCTTCGAGCCACCCTGGGAAAAAGAGATGATGAGTGAAGTGGCGCAGTTGGAGTTGGGATTTATGTGAATCGAAAGAATACTCTGAAAAGATGTGCGTTTTTTTATTACCTTTGTAACCCAAATAAATGGCAAAAGATACCTCCATACGTTGCTCCCTTTGCGGACGAGACAAAAAAGAATCCAAGATTTTAATAGCCGGTATTAATGGCCATGTGTGCGATAATTGCGTAACACAAGCCTACTCCATTATTAAGGAAGAAAGCGCGGGCGAACAAAAACAGCAGGTTCAACACGCTCTGAATCTATTAAAACCGCTGGCCATAAAAGAAAAACTGGATGAATATGTGATTGGCCAGCAGGTTCAACACGCTCTGAATCTATTAAAACCGCTGGCCATAAAAGAAAAACTGGATGAATATGTGATTGGCCAGCAGGTTCAACACGCTCTGAATCTATTAAAACCGCTGGCCATAAAAGAAAAAC
>CALMND010000088.1 GCA_937868565.1 uncultured Bacteroidota bacterium
AAGTAGAATTTTGCGCAGCTTTTAGTCTTAAGCTAAATTCTGCTATTTTTTACCCCATTGTAAATATTATTTATTGAGTAAATAGATAATACACTCTAAAGTTCTATATTTACATAGTGCTAGTCATTCGCAATACCGAACATTTTAGAATTGAAACGTATAGCATTGTGACTATTGGAACGTTCGACGGGGTGCACTTAGGGCATCAGAAAATACTTGCCAGGCTTAATGAAATTAAAGAAAAAACGGGACTCAAAACTGTCGTATTAACTTTTGATCCCCATCCACGAAAAGTGTTATTTCCCGAACAAAAGGACCTTAGACTTCTTACCACAATTGACGAAAAATTGGAATTATTCGAAAAATATAAAGTGGACATTGCGGTGGTTTATCCATTTACGAATCATTTTTCTCAATTGGATTCTGATTTTTACGTGAACGAAATTTTATGTAAAAATTTAAAAGTAAAATACCTAGTAATTGGCTATGACCACAGGTTCGGTAAAAACCGTACAGGTGATATCGATACGTTAAAGGAAATTTCCAAAAATAACGCTTTTATTATTGAAGAAATTAGCGCAAAAGATATTGATTCTATTTTTGTAAGCAGTAGCAAAATAAGGAAAGCGCTTGAAGAGGGAGACGTTACGCTTGCAAGGGATTACCTTGGGTATAATTATTTCTTAAAAGGAACTATTATTAAAGGAAAACAACTTGGACGAACTATTGGGTACCCGACGGCAAACCTAAAAATAAACGATTCAGAAAAAATGATACCCAGAATCGGAGTTTACTTTGTGAATCTAATAATTGATAATCAAACTCATTACGGGATGCTTAATATCGGTATTAACCCAACTACCGACCAAGGCAATGAATTAAAAATCGAAGTGCATATTTTTAATTTTAATCAAGAGGTTTATGGCAAAAGTGTGGAAATGAGTTTTTTTAAGCGATTAAGAGACGAGGAAAAATTCTCTAATTTGACAGAGTTAAAAAGAGCACTAAAAAAAGATGAGGAGGATTGTATTAAACTTATGGAAATTTATTAGTGGGCAGAGGTTTAAGTATATTTTTAATTTTTTTACTTACATGTGCATATAAGGCTCAAATAAGTTTATTGGATTCGGCTGTGCTAGCAACCTATCAGGAATACACTGATCTAAAAGAAGCCCTTGAATCCCCAGATAATGTTGTTAAATTAAGTCTGAGGAAAAAGAAATTCAAGGAATTTCCCAAAGAAATTTTTAAACTTAAAAACCTGCAGTACCTGGATTTGAGTAAAAATTCTATCAAAGAACTACCAGACTCTATCTTTAAACTCTCGCAATTACAATATCTAATTATTAGTAAAACCGGACTTGAACGATTACCTAATACTATAGGTAAACTCAAAAGCTTAAAGCACCTTAATGTGAACCAGAATGAAATAACAATACTCCCCTACAGTTTTGGAGATTTAGAAAATCTTGAAATAGCGGATCTATGGAGTAATAATTTAGATTATTTTCCGGAGTCTATGTCAAAATTAAAAAATTTAAAAGTAATGGACTTAAGAAATATCCTTATTCCTCAGGTGCATCAGGATAGGATACAAAATATGCTGCCTGAAACAACAATCTATTTTAGCCCGCCTTGCAATTGCAGTTGGTGATTTGGTCATTTTTTAACTCCTTTAATAATAACTACTTAACATTGGTTACTTTATTAAGAATCAATTCTTAATAAGTTTGTTTATCCGCTTGTTTATCATTGCTAACTTATTCCAACTTTTATGTTTGGAAATTTATATCCAATAATTATGTTAAAAATCGAACGATTATTTTTAGCCCTTTGTCTAATATTGTTAGGAATAGGTGCATCCAAAGCTCAATCCAGAAGTGCTTTAGAGGATGAAGCGTACGAGTATCTTAATAACTTTGAATATGCAAAAGCATATAATTCTTTTGACGTTCTGCATACCAGGTACCCAAAAGAGGCTGATTACCATTTTAAATTGGGTATTTGTGCTTTAGGATACCCCGAAAAAAAAGAAAGAGCCATTGGCATTTTTCTCGAAATTTTTAATAAAACCAAGAGCTCTGAATCTCAACTTTATTTGGCAAAGGCATATCACGTAAATTACAGATTTAATGAAGCTTTGGATGTTTTAAAACCATTGCAAGAAAGCCTTTCAAAGAGCAAAAAGAAGGATGACAAACAGATGCTTCCGGATGTACAGTTAGTAATGAACAATTGTATTAACGGTAATATATTGACCAGTAATAAAATGGGGATAGAAAGTGTAAAAAACATTGGACCTCCAATTAATACAAAAGAAATTGAAGGTGTTCCTGTAATTACGGCCGACGAATCGATGATGATTTTTACCTACGTAGGAAAGAAAAGTATGGGCGGCAAGTTAAATGCTATGTTGCAGCCTGACCGAGATGGTGCCTATTTGTCCGACATCTACATGAGTTTGAGGGAAAGCGACTCGACTTGGAAAGAACCAGTACCAATTACCGCACTTAATACAAAAGCCAACGACGCTGCTATCGCTCTGTCTCCAGATGGGTTGACGCTTTTCACATTTTTAAGTAATAATGAAAACGAAGGTGATATTTTTGTTAGTAAACACAATGGTACAGAGTTTTCAAAGCCGGAACCTCTTAACAGAAATATTAATAGCCCTGACTATTGGGAAGGTTCTTGTTCAATTTCGGCAGATGGAAAATATCTATACTTTGCCAGCGAGCGCCCCATTGGCGGTTTGGGTGGTAGAGATATTTGGGTGAGCGAATTGGTTGACGGAGATTGGGGGCCACCGGTAAATATGGGTCCAAAAATTAATACACCTTACGATGATGACGCGCCATTTATTCATCCTGATGGAGTAACTCTATTTTTTAGCTCAAAGGGTCACACAAGCATAGGGGGCTATGATATCATGTTTTCGATAAAGGAAGGAAACGAGTGGGGAGAACCGAAAAATATGGGCATTCCTGTAAACACGACTGAGGACGATCGTTACTATGTTATTAATTCAAAAGGTGATATCGGATATTTTAGTAGTGATAGAGCTACCTCGGATGGAAAGGGCGGTCAGGATATTTATATGGTAACTCCTGGAATACCTGGAGAGAAGTTAATTGTAGCCATGATAAAGGGAAATATTTATGGAGACAATAAACCGTTGGAAGCAAAAATTGAAGTAACCAAAATGTCTGACAACGAAAAGCTTGGCCCTTATTCTTCAAACAAACTTAATGGCAAATACCTACTCACTTTCAAACCAGGGCACTCTTATCACATTAAAGTAACAGCCGAGGGGTTTGATACCGCTGAAGATAATATAGATTTAGAAACACTGACAGGGTTTGCTGAAAAAAAGAAAGATTATTACTTATACACCAAGGCGTTCGCAGCCGCTAATCCAACCGAAATTAAGAAAGATACCACAAGATTACTCTTCAAAGAACCACCGGCGGTTATTGTTGTGACAACTACTAAAGATCCGAAAAAGGTGGAGCCTATTGTTGTAAATCCTCCAAAGGAAGAAATGGCAAAAGTTGAAGCTGAGGTAAAAAAAGAGGAAGAACCAAAAAAGGAAATAGTAGCTTCAGTTCCAGTTAAAACAGAACAGGGAATAAAGAAGAAAATAGAAAAGCCTAAGGAAGAAGCTGTGGTTGAACCGGTTACTTTTCCTTGTGACTCAAAGCTTCCTGACCTGGCAAGTGTGAAAGGAAAGTCTTTAAATGAAGGGCAAGTTTACAAGCAACTTATGGATATTGCCGGAAACTATTGCGCTGATAATTTAGTTTTTAAAGTGCAAATAGGTGCCTATAGAAAGCCAGAAAACTACACCTACTCACATTTAAAAACACTCGGTAAGGTTGAAACAGCGGGATATCCAGATGGCATAACTCGTTTCACACAAAAACAATTCACAACATTAAATGAAGCAGAAAAACACAGGCAAAAAGCCATTGCTAAGGGGCAGACAGATTCATGGATAGTAGCATTTTACAACGGCACGCGTTATACGTTGGAAGATTTTATTATGGTTGATTTTCAAGGCAAGCCAGTTAACTAAATTTTTTCTTCCTTAGAAAAGTTAACTCCAAAATTTGAGCGCTCAACCTATAGAAGTAAGCGAAGTAGTGAATTTTTCACGAAATTAATTACAATTTACCTTCGTCTTATCGGTATCCATATTTCCTCTTCAGAATTGGCGTCATTATTTTTGTACTTTTCGCCTAAGACTTCAAAATGGGGTCGTTGGTCTAGCACGTAATTCGATTTCGGTAACCAAGTTTTGAAAATATTCTCAAATATTTTCGTGTCGGTGCTTAAGCCCTTGTAGTAAAAAATTGCGTACAACCCCCCTGTCAAAATCATGGTTTCCATGCCGTCGGGAGTAGAGTCAAAACTTGATACCTGAATAGCCGCCCATTTTTCAAATTCGTGAGCAAGATTAAAATTACTAAAGTAGTCTGGGCTATAAACTTGCAAAGAGTATAGTTCCGAACCTAATGCATTTTTAATTTCATGCCGCCTGGGCATAAAGCTCTTCCACAACTCATGGGTAGTGTTGGATTTCAGACTCATTTTTAGTTTTTGACCGATTAATTTCTTTTCAGGTAACATTTCAATGTTTGGCTTCATGCTTCAGGTATTAGTGCTTAAATTTATTCAGGCAGCTGAAGCAAAAATAAAAATTCTGTGCCTACAAATGATAAATTTGAGAGTAAAAGTAAAAATAAGACCGATATTCACTTGCACGCTTGAGAGTACATTTAGGTTTTGTGTATTCAATGAAGCTGCCGTATGAACTAGCAAAAAGCTGTTGCAAGATAAATCGGAAAATACAACGAAGATCGGAAAATTCACAGTCAAACCTTACCGAGAAGTTATAACTGTTCCCCAAAAACAATTAGCTACCTTTGAACACTAAATAAGAAAAATGAACACTTTTGACGAACTTAATCTTTCTAAGCAGTTACTAAAAGCATTAAACGATTTGGGATTTGACAAGCCAACTCCAATACAACAGAAAACTTTTCCAGTTGTAATGTCTGGAAAAGATGCTGTCGTTATAGCCCAAACTGGTACCGGTAAAACGTTTGCTTATTTATTGCCTATACTTCGTCAACTGACTTATTCGGAACAAAGACAACCTCGTGTACTTATTTTACTTCCAACACGTGAATTGGTCGTACAAGTGGTTGACGAACTAACTAAGCTTACTAAATACATGAGTGTACGATGTTTTGGTATTTACGGGGCATCTAATATTAATAGCCAAAAACAAAGAGTTTACGAGGGATTAGATATTTTAGTGGCAACGCCTGGAAGGCTGATTGACATGACTTTGAGCCGCACGTTACAATTTGGTTCCGTTAAGAAATTGGTTATTGATGAAGTTGATGAAATGCTTAATCAGGGTTTCAGACCCCAATTAACTCAAATTATGGAAATGCTACCTGTAAAACGCCAAAACATATTGTGCTCTGCAACAATGGTTGAGGAGGTAGAAGTAATTATTGAAAAATACTTTAGTAAGCCTGAATATATTGAGTTGATTACAAGAGGTACACCGCTTGATAAAATAATCCAACTGGCCTATAAGGTGCCAAATTTTTATACAAAAGTAAATCTTTTAAAACTGTTACTAAGTGCTGACAGCGATATGTCCAAAGTTCTGCTATTTGTTGGGAACAAAAAAAAGGCCGATGAGCTCGAAAAACAATTAACGGACGATTTGGTATTGGAAGTAGGGGTAATTCATTCCAATAAATCTCAGCCGCAGCGTTTTGCGGCCTTAAAACAATTTGAAGATGGCGTTTTACGTGTATTAATTGCCACAGATGTGGTAGCTAGAGGTGTTGACATATTGGGTGTAACGCACGTCATAAATTTTGATGCCCCTAAAGACACTGGCTCATATATTCATAGGATGGGAAGAACAGGCAGAGCCGATAAAACAGGAATTGCTTTGAGTTTTATTACGCCAACTGATGAAGAAATGCATCGGGAAATAGAAACTTTGATGAACAGGAAAATTCCAATTTTAAGTCTTCCGGAAGAGGTTGAAGTTTCTCAACAATTAACAAAAGACGAAATGCCAATAGTAAGGGACAAGAATTTGAAAAAAGTAAAAAAAACACCCTTGCCAACAGGCGCATTTCATGAAAAGAAAGCAAAAAACAAAAAAATTCAGATAGGAGGAAAACGTCGCCAAGAGAAAATGAGAAGACTAACAGAGAAATTTATAAGTAAAAGAAAGTTTTAGAGGCAGCCAGTGGGGCTATTAGCTACTGTGTTTAAAAAAGTAAATTCCGCAACAACAACAACAAAACGAAATCACACATGAATAGCTAAAATTTAAGTTTAATTACTCAGAAATAGACAATAATAAATTAGAATATCGGTCGTTCAACAAGAAACATGTTTGTTTCGAAGTAGTTACTCTTTCACGTTAGAGAAATTTTTATCAAAAAAAGCCAAGTCTAGTCAAAGTACTCCTTCATTCTATCAAAAAATCCTCTTTCTTTTTTGTTAGGATTGGGTTCGAAGTTTTTGGAAGTTTTAAGTTGCTCGAGCATCTTCCTTTCATCATTGCTTAACAATGTAGGGGTATAAACGCTAATTTCAACCAACAAATCACCTCTGCCGTAAGAATTAACGTCCGGTAGTCCTTTGCCTTTTAAGCGTAAAACTTTCCCACTTTGTGTACCCGGTTCCACTTTTATTTTCGCTTTCGCATCAACAGTCGGAATTTCTACACTAGTTCCCATGGCAGCATCTGGAAATCCAATTTGTAGATAATATATGAGGTGATTTCCTTCCCGTTTAAGCTCAGGATGTTCTTCTTCTTCAATAACAATTAATAAATCTCCATTAATCCCGCCTCTGGGAGCAGCGTTACCTTTGCCGTTCATACTTAACTGCATCCCTTCGGCAACACCAGCCGGAATGTTAATGGTTATGACCTCTTCTTCGCGCACGATACCGTCACCACGACAAGTATTACACTTGTCTTTTACAATTCTTCCTTCGCCATTGCAGGAACCACAGGTAGTTTGGGTTTGCATTGCACCTAAGATTGTTTGTTGCACTCGTGTAACCGCTCCGGAACCGTTGCAGGCCCTACAAGTTTCAAACTGCCCGTTTTTAGCACCGCTTCCATTGCAGGTATGGCAGGAAACGTGTTTATTCACTTTTATTTTTTTCTCAACTCCATTTGCTATATCTTTTAATGAAAGTTTTACTTTTACCCTAAGATTGGTTCCTCTGTTTACTCGCCTTCCGCCGCGGCCCGATCCGCCACCACTAAAACCACCAAATGCACCGCCAAAAATGTCTCCAAATTGACTGAAAATGTCATCCATATTCATGCCACCTCCACTAAAACCTCCTGCGCCTCCGGCACCATTAACGCCGGCGTGCCCAAATTGATTGTAACGTTGACGCTTTTCAGGATTACTCAAAACCTCATACGCTTCAGCGGCTTCTTTAAATTTTTCTTCGGCACTCTTGTCATCTGGATTTTTATCTGGATGATATTTAATGGCCAATTTACGATATGCCTTTTTTATATCATCATCTCCGGAATTTTTATCTACTCCAAGTATTTCGTAGTAATCTCTCTTAGCCATTAAATTTATTTATCAGTTTTAATATTAAAATCAGTGTTATTTCTCTTAATATACAGGGTTATTTAGCTATGACAACTTTGGCAAAACGTATGACTTTGTCGCCCAATTTATACCCTTTTTCAACCTCGTCAATTATTTTTCCTTTTTGTGATTCGTCTGCAGCAGGAATTTCAGTTATAGCTTCCATTAAATCTGGATTAAAAACTTCACCAATGCTTTCAAAAGGAATTAAACCCTTTTGATGAACAATGTTCTTAAATTTGTTATAAATTAAACTAATGCCCTCTTTTAACGCGTTCATATCGGCCGTTGCGTCATTGGCTTTAATTGCTCTCTCCAGATCGTCTATCACGGGCAGAATAGCTTTAAAAACATCCTCAGAGGCAGTTTTAATGGTATCTGCTTTTTCCTTTAATGTTCTTTTGCGGTAGTTATCAAATTCTGAATATAAACGAAGGTATTTGTCGTTTAACTCATTCACTTTTACTTCCAGATCGATCGATTTATTTGTTTCGGTTTTTACGTCAGTTTCTGTTTTATTATCAGTCTTTATGTCAGTTTCAGAAGATAGGTTTCCGCCCTCAAGGTCTTCAGAACTAACTTTTTTTTCTTCGTTTTGCATGATATTCAGTTAGTTTAATAGTGTCTTACATAACTATTAACAATAACTTTGCCATAAATGACTAAGGAGATAATTTGTCAGTCTTTTAATACGACAAATTCAATTCGGCGATTGAGTTTAAACTCCTCTTCTGTGCAATCGGAACTACCTTCGCAAAACTTACGTGGTTCTTTTTTACCCATCGCAACGCCTTTAATTCTATTTTGATTAATTCCTTTACTATGAAGGTAGTTCTTAAGGGTATTGACTTCATTAACACTCAGCTCCATAGCCGACTCAGCACTCAAACGTATGTCACCATGAACAATAAATTGTAACTTAAGAGTTTTACTTTTTAACAAGTGAGCAATAATACCACTCAGTTCTTCTTTGTCTTTAGGGGTTAATTCAGTGCCTTTATTGCTAAAACTTAGACTCTTAATTACGTCAATTTGTTCAATCTCATGATGAATGAAGTCACTTGTGTCATGACGAACCAACTTATAGTTCAGTCTGGTAGGAATATAAAAAACAAACCCTCCATCACGGGTTCTTCCATCCATGAGAAAATCTCCATTATTGGCATATAGAGCAAGGGGGTCGCTGGTAACGATATCCGACTGGTTGTCAACCTTCAGAATAAAATCGTGGTTTAGTTTAATGTCGTTAAAAATAAATTCTCCTTTACCGTTGGTAATAGTTTTTGCGACCGAATCACCGTAACTATTAAAAAGATATATTTTGCTGTATTTTAAAACATCCTTTTTATCTGAAGATTCAGCAAAAGTGCCGACCACTGCCCTTTTAACCGACTGATAATTTTTTTTGTCATCTAAGAGATTTTCAAGATCAACAATTCTCGGATCAATCGACATTATCAAACCATTCTCGTCAATTAAGATGTCAGTAGGTAAATTTTTAACGTTAAATTTTTTACAAACATCTTCATTTAGTTCTTTCAAAGCGATGCCATTTGTAAAATCACCAAGACTATCCGATTTAACAATTTCTTTCCAACTCGTTTTATCATTTTGAACGGCTACGCAAATAACCTCAAAGCCTTCGGCATTGCTAAATGTAGCGTCTCTATAGCGTTTGTATATTTGTCTCAAATTTTTGCTGTAAAATTGGGAAGTAAAATTATCTTTATTCCAAAAATGAACAAGGATAATTCTCTTCATATACGGCATGATAAAGCTCTGAATACTGTTATCGCCAACAGTCAGAATGAAGTCGGGTGCTTTATCACCTATTTTTAAAATATTTTCAGAACCTCCCTGCGAAAATAATCTGGTGAAAATAAAAAATAAAAGAATAAATAATGTATGTTTCATGATTGTTTAATTAATTTAGTCAGCACATTTATTAAATCTGAGCCACGTAAATTCTTATTTATAATAATTCCTTTTTCGTTAATCAACTAGCTTGTAGGTATACCCGTAACTCCCTACAACGCAGCCGCTTCGCTTTTCCATTTCATCATGGCGCTTACATGCTT
>CALMND010000089.1 GCA_937868565.1 uncultured Bacteroidota bacterium
CAATAGTCATTTTCAGGCCAATTCGGAAGTAAGACTTTATTATAGCTTTAAAAATCTGGGGCCAAAATTTATTTACCCCGAAGTAGTTTTGGCCCAGGGTTTACTTTATTCTTTCGGCGGTCAGTCAAAATATTTGAACCTAAGTTATACTACAGTCTCCAATCAAACCGGTTATAAATACGCAGTGGCTTATTCCTACAACGCTTATTTTAATAAAAAGAAAACAACTCAGCAAACAGGCTTGTTTGCTTTGCATTTTAATGAAGTGGCTTTTATAACAGAAAACGACATTTTTGCGAGGCCCACTTTAGACAGGTTCAGAACAGGGGCTTTTTTATTGCAATACCAATTCGAGAATCAATTTCAACTAGGGCTTAATTGTTCCATGTGGACTGGTAAGATGGGTCACAGAAAAGAAATTGCAAACGATAAAGTATATTCCCATTGTTACATGGATACCAGTGGAAATGTTTATGCAAACCTTTCGCATGGGCTTTTGAGTTTACAGTTTAAATATAAACCTTTTTATTTTCAAAGCCCTCAGGCAAATTTGGGAATAGACGCGGAGCAAATAAGAAATATCGTTCAGAACAGAATTATTCATGACGCGCGATTTATTCCCAAAGCGTTGAAAAGACGAAGAGTTTGTCATATTCCTATGTTGGATGAAAACGGTAATCAATACCTCTACCGCGAAGATCAAAAAATCAGGAAGCCAAAAGTTTATATTAATCTTTTTAGTAATGCGAGTGTTTTTTATTAGCCAAGCGCGTCCTAATACACGAGAATTGAAAGAATTTTCACCATTATTTTATTAATTCTGAATTTGAGAGAATTACGGTAACTCGCGGTAATTTATTTCAACTTTTTGTTCTCTAAATGCCTTTTATTATCACGCGAAGTTTTCTTTTCAATATTTTTCTTCAAGGCCTCATCTAGATTAATTCCCGTTTGGTTGGCTAAACAAATTAAAACAAACAAAACATCAGCTAATTCATCTTCCAGTTTTTTTTCTTTATCACTTTCCTTTTCACTTTGTTCGCCGTAACGTCGCGCTACGATCCTGGCAACTTCTCCTACTTCTTCCATTAAAATGACAGTATTGGTGAGTTCAGTAAAATAACGGACGCCAAATTTTTTAATCCATTCGTCAACCTTTTTTTGTGCCTCTGCAATTTCCATATTTATTTTTTATCCTTTGTGTACTACGCGCTGCGGTATTGCAGGCTTGATCCCTTCTTGAGCCAGAGCATGATAAAACTCTTTATATAATTCGCTTGTCAATAACACTGTATCGTCCGGTTTGCAATAAGGTTTGATATTAATATTCAAACAACCCTCGAGAACTTTACCAATAAAAATGCCTGGCTTGGGCTCCTTTAATACTCTCGGATGATGGTCAAGTACATTGTTTAGAATGGTCAGAACCTGTTCTAATTTATCTGAATCACTGATAGTAATGGAAATATCAACACGCAGATTGCCATGACGCGTATTATTAATAATAGTTCCGTTCGATAATGGTCCGTTAGGGAGAATTACAGTCCTGTGATCCGCAGTTAAGAGCAGGGTATTAAAAATTTGGATTTCCTTTACTTCTCCTGTTTCCCCACCAGCTTCAATATTATCACCGACCTTAAAGGGTTTAAATATTAAAATTAGTACCCCGCCAGCGAAATTGGAAAGTGAACCTTGCAGGGCCAAACCAACAGCCAAACCCGCTGCGCCTAAAATGGTTACAAAACTAGCGGTGCCAATTCCAACCATACCGGCAACCGTTATTATCAGAATAATTTTCAGACCGATACTGATAAGACTTCTAAGAAAAGTGCGCAAACTCACGTCCAAATGTCTTTTGGCCATGGCTTTTTCTGATAAGCGCGCCATGCGCTTAATAAGCCATAGCCCAAATAGGAGGAATAGAAATGCAGAAATTATTTTTGGCGTATAATCAAGAAGGCTTCTTAAAAACGCATCAAAGTAGGAGTTGAGCTTCATCTCATCCTGAACAATTTTTTCTTTTACCTGCTCAACACTCGGAATTATTTTTTTTATTCCACTGGTACTGTCTAAAAAGTATAACATAAATTAAAAATTTATACCTTCACAAAGCTAATTAAAAATGAAATACAAAACTCTTGCTGAGTGCTTACTGGATCTTGAAAAAAATGGACATCTCGTTAGAATTAAAGACGAAGTTGATCCTGACTTGGAAATGGCAGCCATTCACTTGAAAGTATTTGCGAAAGGAGGCCCGGCGATATTATTTGAAAACATCAAAGGGACTAAATTCCGAGCCGTTAGTAATTTATTTGGCACTATGGAGCGAAGTAAATTTATATTCAGGGGAACGTTTGCAAAGATGAAAGAGCTAGTGCAACTGCGCAATAATCCAATGCGCGCTTTAAAAAGACCTTTACATTATGTAAATACTGGATTGGCAGCTTTAAAGGCACTTCCAAAAAGAGATAGTTTTATATCCTCAGGATTTAGGGAAATTAAAATTTCTGATTTGCCCCTTATTAAACATTGGCCTATGGATGGTGGTGCTTTTGTTACCATGCCTCAAGTCTATTCTGAAGACCATGATAAACCAGGAGTTATGTCTTCTAATTTGGGAATGTATCGTATTCAACTTACCGGAAATGACTATATACTTAACAAGGAAGTTGGCTTACATTATCAGTTGCATAGAGGAATCGGTGTTCATCAAAGTAAAACAAATGCACAAAATATTCCGCTGAAGGTAAGTGTTTTTATTGGAGGCCCTCCATCACATCCTCTGGCAGCTGTAATGCCTCTACCGGAGGGAATCAGTGAATTAACTTTTGCTGGCGCAATGGGAGGTAGAAGATTTAGGTATGCATATGAAGAGGGTTATTGTATTTCATTAGATGCAGATTTCGTAATAACAGGGGAGGTTTATCCCAATGACATTAAGCCTGAGGGACCCTTTGGTGACCACTTGGGATATTATAGTTTAAAACATTCCTTTCCGGTAATGAAAGTACATAAAGTGTACGCCAAGGATGACGGTATTTGGTCTTTTACCGTTGTTGGGCGGCCACCTCAGGAAGACACAGCTTTTGGCGCTTTGATTCATGAAATTAGCGGTAGTGCTATCCCTCATGAGATACCGGGAGTAAAGGAAGTGCATGCTGTTGATGCGGCGGGCGTGCATCCTCTGTTGTTGGCGGTTGGGAGTGAACGTTATACTCCATATTTACAGAGTAGTAGGCCGGCCGAAATTCTAACTCAAGCAAATCGAATTTTAGGAACAGGTCAACTGAGTTTGGCCAAGTATTTGTTTATAGCCTCCAGCGATAAAATTGCCTTAAATTGTCACGATGAATATAATTTTCTTAAATATATTTTTGAGAGGGTAGATTTGACAAGAGATTTACATTTTTATACGAAAACGACCATAGATACCCTCGATTATAGCGGCAGCGAAATAAACGAAGGAAGTAAGATTGTGATTGCTGCTTGTGGTGATAAAAAGAGGCAGCTAGCTGGAGAGTTACCCAAAGCAATTTCCAAGTGCAGTCTAGTATCAAAAGGGGTATTGATTATGGAGGGGGTGATTGCATGTGAGTTAAATAACTTTACGACCTACCAGACAGCCACTATAGAGATAAAGCAATTTGCTGATTGGGTAAAAGAAAATGTAGAGGACTTTAAAGGAATAATCCAGATCGTTATTTATAATGATTTTAATTTTAATGAAAGCGGATTAAAATTAAAAGACTATTTATGGGTCACCTATACACGGAGCAACCCCAGTCATGATATCTATGGAGTAGATGAAGTATATGAAAATAAACATTGGGGTTGTAAAGGGCCTATGATTATTGACGCTCGCAAAAAACCACATCACGCTCCAGAGTTAAAAATCGATTCAGAGATTGAAAAAAGTATTCAACGATTTTTTAAGAAAAACCAAGTTCTGGAGAAATGGGCATAGAGGATATATTAACGAATTTGATCAACTAATTAAAATCAGAAATGCGTTGCGATTGAACAGGATAGAGCAATATAAAAGCGAATTTTTATTAAATTTTTTATTTTTTACTTGTTTTGCTTTTATACTTATTATCAGAGTATTGCTTTTTTTTGACGTAAACATCAATCACATTGATTCGGATCAACCTTTAATGTGGTTAGGAGCAAGGGATTACTCAAAGGGCTTATTTTACGAACCCAGATTCTATGGTCAGAATTACAATACGTTCATGGAGGCCCTTCTGGCTGTGCCTTTGTTATGGTCTACCGTTCCCGTTTATTACGCGGTACCTTTAATTACCCATATATTATTTCTTTTTCCTTTCTTTTTTTCAGCATTCTACCTTTTTATAAATAAACGAAAAGAACAGGGTGCGCTGGTATTAATTATTTTATTATGTATGCCTACGGGCTACGATATGATGAATAGTTTACCACGTGGTTTTGTAACAGGATTATTTTTTACCAGTTTTTTTGTAATAAGTTTTTTAAATCCAAAAAACCTGCGATGGATTCTGATAAACAGTATTTTTGCGATTGTAGGATTTTTCGTAAATCCTAATTCTACCATTGTAAGCTTGCCTTTTGCTGTTTTTGTTTTTTTAAATAATTACAAGCAGATAAGCTACTATTATGCCATGTCACTATGTATAGTGACACTTGTTGCTTTGCACTTTTTCTTTAACCAGTTCTACCGCAACCACCCCGATTATATTATTCACCCACTTAAACTAGATGTTTCTTTGATTTTTTTTATGGATAACATTTCTCAAATGGACAACATATTTGGTAAAATTGGTTTTTTTATTGAGGACAATTGTCTTCTGTTACTTGGTGTTTTTATTTTGTTGTTTTTTCTTTTAAAGAATGGCGATAAAATAGTTTTCTATGCCTTTCTCTCGTTTATAGTGCTCATTTTTATTTCATTTTTTACCAGTAAAGTAAACGACGGTACCCCATGGGTGTATTTTTCTTACAGCCGAATGTTTTTAGGAATACCCTTGGCGATTTATTTATTTATTTCAAAAATGGAGATCAAAAGGAACTTTGTTTTTTTTCTTGGAGCCTTGGCTTTAGGGTTTTCAAGCTACAAATTAGCGAATCAGAGTAAACAGATTTCGGAGCACACAGAGTCAAAGCGTTGGGTATTACTTCGTCTGATGTCTTTGCAAGAAGCGCTTCATTTAATGAACCATTATAAAACGAAATGTAAGGAACAAAATGCAAATACACTTTTGGTTGCAAATAATTTCTGGTTGAGTAATTTTCTGGTTTACGGCGGGCCAGCGTGTTTTGCGGATTTTCCGCAGACTATGGAAACGAAATCAGACAGACGTTATTGGGTCAGAGAAAAATTCGAAAACAAAACACTGAGCAACTTCGTTTATTTATCTACCGTGAGTGATTTAGACAAGAGACTAATAAATAAAACGGAGGCAACGATTCGGGATTTGGACAATTATGGTTTGTTTAACGTTAGAGATAACAAACTCCCCACTTATTTGTTCGCTAAGATGGTAATTGAAGAAGAGAGAAACTAAGTTCCAAATACCTTTTTCAATAAATCGGTAACCCTTGCCATTGGGTCTTTTCTTATTTTAATCTCTTCGTCGGCGATTAAAGACATTAAACCGTTAATTGCTTTGTTGGTTACATATTCATCAAGATTCGGATTTTGTTTCTTAACTCCCGGCAATTTGTTATACGCAGTAGCCAATGGTAACCAATAGCTTGTTACCTTAACCTTTGCAACAGCTTCCTTTACAACAGGTAAAAACTTATCTTTTAAAGGATTGTAAGTTGTTTTGCGTAAATAATTAGTTGCAGCGGTGTCAACTCCTTTTAAAATGGCAAAACCGTCTAGCAAACTCATATTTGTAATTGCATCAATAAAAACTGGAGCAGCCTTCAAAGCAGCTTCTTCCGCAGCCCTGTTCAAACTTGTTTCAAACTCTGCAATTTTTTTTGTCATGCCTAATTTTGTAAGCCTGGTTTTCATGTCTTTCGCTTCTTCCGGCCACGGTATAAATATTTTTGGGTTCTTGTAAAAACCGTCGAGCTTGCTTGCCATACCCGACGAGTTATTGGTGCCAACGGTTAGCGCCTCTTTAAGCCCTTTAATTACCTCTTCGTTGGTGAGCGCTGGAACAGCAGCCGGGCTGTGACCTTTAAGAACGGAATTAGTTTTTTCTTTTGCTAATTTTTCTAAACTATCTTTTTTTAGTTTTAAAAGATCTTTTAATGTTTGCGAGAAGATCGTATTTGAAATAAGCAGGCAGGAAGCAAAAATTATTTTTTTCATTTTAAACACTTAAACTTTTAAATTGTTATAACTTATTGAGAACTTGTTCGGTCAGAGTATACCCTAGTTTCCTATCTTAGTCTCTGGTATCTTTGTCTCATCATAAGCAGACTAAATACCAGCTACAAATATAAACTATTACTTGAAAAGTAAATTTTCTAATGAGACAAGTTATATGACGGCCGAAATACTTACAATCGGAGATGAAATTTTAATAGGGCAAATTATTAATACTAATAGTGTCTGGATTGCGCAACAGCTTAATCTGATGGGAATACAAGTTGTTCGTATGGCTAGTGTAGCCGATGATAAAACGGCTATTATAGATGCATTCAAACAGGCCGAAGGGAGTGCCAACTTGGTGTTTATTACCGGGGGTTTGGGGCCAACCAAAGATGACATCACAAAAAAAACGTTTGCAGACTACTTTAACACTGTTTTAGAAGTTGATGAAGTGGTGTTAAAAGACGTGACTTCATTTTTTACAAAAAGAGGTAGGGAATTAACTGAAATTAATCGACAGCAGGCATTGGTACCAAAAGGTTGCACCGTTATACGCAATACAAATGGTACTGCCCCTGGACTTTGGATGGAAAAGAATAAAACTATTTTCATAAGTATGCCAGGGGTTCCATACGAAATGAAGGAGATGATGAGTGTAAGCATTCTGCCTAAAATAAAAAACGAAAACACGCTGCCTAATATTTATCATAAGACAGTTCTAACCAATGGAATAAGTGAAAGCGCTCTTTCAGAACTGATAGAGCCCTGGGAGCGTACTTTGCCAGAGAAGGGTATTAAATTGGCCTATTTACCTCAACCAGGTTTAGTGAGACTGCGACTTTCTTCAATGGGGAAGGATTTAAGTGCATTAAAAGAAAAGACTAATCAGGAACTTGAAAAATTAAAAACTATTATTTCAAAATACATTTTTGGATATGAAAATTATGGAGAAGAGTCACCTTCGCTGGAAAAGGTAGTGAGCGATATGCTAAGGGAAAGAGGGCAAACACTTTCTATCGCTGAAAGTTGCACGGGAGGCTATGTTTCTTCACTTTTTACTGCAATCCCTGGTTCCTCGGTTATTTTTAAAGGCGCCATCGTTCCCTATTCGAATATTACGAAACACACATTACTCGATGTTGATAGTCGTATTTTTGAAACGGTAGGTGTGGTTAGCAAAGAATGTGTCATCGAATTGGCCCAAAACGCGTTAAAAAAGTTCGATAGTGATTATTCTATTTCTATATCAGGAATTGCAGGCCCCACAGGCGCCACTGCGGAAAAACCAATTGGTACTGTTTGGATTGCAGTTGCAAGTAAGGACAAGACCATCCCGCTTAAATTTCAATTTGGGGACAACAGACAACGTAATATATTGATGACAGCTAATACTGCAATCAATATGCTTAGAAAACTCATTCTAAAGGAGGACTAAGAAAGTGTTAAAATAAATTTAAAACCAACCATTTACCTTCGGACTTTGTAGAAGATGCTTAGCTGGAATGCAATTTTAAAAAGCATAAATCACGATATTTGGCACAATTGAGGGAAAAACCTTGATTTATTTGGATTATTTACCCAACCAATTCGCCTTTTTATTTGTAGAGTATATAAGGCAGGGCTTTTAATGGAAATTCAGCAAAAACTGATAAACGATTGTATTAATGGTGAGCGCAGAGCTGAGTATGAATTGTATAAAATTACCTTTAGTTATTTGATGAGCATTTGTATCAGATATACCCGCAATCAGGATAAAGCTAAAGAGGTTTTAAACATGGGTTTTTACAGAGTATTGACTAATCTGAAAAAATATAAAACAGAGGTACCCTTTAAATCCTGGATAAGGCGTGTCATGATAAATACATTGATAAACGAGTATAAAAAAGAAAAAGTTCACTATGGAAACATGGTGTATGTGGAGGATTACTACGAAACTGATAAATATTCTGAAATAAATGAAGCAATTACTAGAATAGATGCTCGGGAAGTGTCTGATTTTATTGCCAAGCTCCCACCTGCCAGTCAGCAGGTTTTTAATCTTTATTTTATGGACGGTTTTAAACATAAAGAAATTGCAGAATTACTAAACATAACCGAAGGAACTTCTAAATGGCATTTAAACTCTGCAAGGGAGAAGTTAAAAGAAATGCTTAAGGAGAGAGCTGAAAACAAATCTATGATTGAAGTACCTATAAACCTTGATTCAAAATGAATAGCGAAGAAAAGTTTAAAAAGTCATTGGAGGAGTTAATTAGTTCAACTGAATTTTCTTTTACCGACAGTGACTGGAAGGTCGCGAGTAAATTCTTGGATACTCAAAAGAGGAAAAAAAGAGTGGCTTTTTATTTTCTTTTTGGCTTGATGATTTTAATTTCCGGTGTTTCAACTTTCTTGGTGTTGAATAATGGGGAGACTCAGCTATTGGTTTTCGAGACTGCAAAGCCTATAGAAACAGAAATTACAAAAGAAAAAGTCTATGCTCCTGAAAAAATTAAAGAAAATAAAGCGTCGGAGGCGAAAGAAAATCAGAGTAATGAAATAAGACGACCTGTGGTCACTCCTAAAAGGGAAGTAACTGGAGATAAGCCGGAAAGTATAAATGCAAATACAAAACAAATTATTTTTGCGAAAGTAAAAGAAACGAAGATATATCCTTCCTTAAAGACGTTAACTTGGGAACATAACCCGCAAGTAACCGACCAAAATCCCGGAATTACTGACAAAACCGATACCAGGGCAATCAAAGAGACAAAATTAGAGGAAAGTGCGTTTACTGGAATTGCAGATAATTCAATCAACAAATTGGAAGAGCCTGAAAAAATTCAACTGGAAGAATCAAAAAACATCTACAGTTCAGTTGAGAAGCCCTGGAATGCTGAGATTTCAAGTAAGAACAACCCCGCAGACGAAACAAGAAAAATTGAGATGGAGCCTTCTAGGCAAATAAAATTGTTAGAAGGTTCGGTAGCAATAGCTGCACCTTCTTCAGACTCAACAAATTCTCGTTCTTCTAAAAGAGATTCTCTAGAAAATAAAATGAAACTTTTTGAGAAAGCGGATTCGACAAATAGTCCTTATCCCTACGATTTGAGAGATTTCAACAATCCAAAAACACTACTTACCCTTGAAGCAGGGACAGCCTATTTTTTTGGTTGGAGAAACGCTGTTGGTAGGGAAGCTAATGGATTAAGTCCTCTTTTTGGAATTAATTATTTTAATTGGCTCAATCAAAATTCCGCAATATCCATTGGGGCACAATACTATCATATTTATAATTTGAGCTCTAGCAGCTTTACTTCTAAAGTTACGCGCTATAGTTTGGGCGAAGAAAATCAAGTAAACATTTACACACCAGGCAACCTGCATTATCTCTCGATGCCAATAAAATATAACTACGGATTGAATAGTAAAAATACAATTGGTATAGGATTAAATGTAGCTTATCTTCTTGAAGTGGAAAGTAAAGTGGAATCATATTATGAGCGTTTAAATAGGCGTGAAGATTATGTTGTAGGTAAAACAAAAGGATACGTGGAAGGATTTAAAAATTTTGACACGCAATTAACAGCTTCTTACAGACGTAAAATCTATAAAAACTTCTCCTTAAATGCAGAACTATTTTTCGGATTAACCGACATTAAGGACAACAATTTTTTTAAGACTAATCTGGCGGAAAGAAATACTGGATTGAAATTAACAGTTGTATATAGTATCTTTAGAAAGGTTAAATGAAAACTTGGAAAGTATATAGCTTAGCATTGTTTTTCGTAACAGTTAGTTTTTCCTGCAGGAAGAAAACGTATCCTCCTGAGCTTACGATTGAAAACGATGTTGTTTTTTATTCTATGTTTAATTTGGATGGAAGTCCCCAAAAGTTGGAAGGCGGAAAAAACAATTACTACATGTACTCTTCGTATTCAAAAGACTCAAACAATATTTTTAATTTTATCGCAGATTTAAAACAATTAAATTGTCAAAGTAAGTGCACTAATAGTATCAGAATACAGATTAACGACTACAAAACGACAGTGGCTCCGGGTCTTTTTGCGAACATCGACTCTTCTTTGCGTTTTATAAATTATACTTATTTGACAGGCATAATTGAATCCAATCATGTTGTTAGTTTTTTGTCTTCATTTAATAAAAACGCCGCTTCCTACAAGTGGGATTTTGGAGATGGCACTTTTTCTGAACTCGCTAATCCGAGTCATAATTATAAAAGAGACGGTAAATACAATGTTTGCCTTACCACCACTAGTGACAACGGCTGTTATAGTACCATTTGCAACAATCAAAATATCAGTTCAAAAAACTCTCTGAAAAGTAGAGTTATACATTCTTTAGTTTCAGGAAACACGGTGTCCTTTTCTCAAAGCACTATCGGCGGAAAGGAACCTTATAAGTTTTTGTGGAATTTTGGAGATGGCAGAGTTGATACAGTTTCGAATCCAGTTCATCAGTATTCTCTGGTTGGAGCCTACCCCGTTATTTTAAAGGTTACAGACGCAAATAATGAAATAGTTGTCATAAACTACAATGTGAATACTATAAGCGACGGATCTTCCTGCTCTGCAAATTATTTTATTTCAAACGACACCTATTCGCCCGTTGGTTATGCTCTGTCAAAGGTTATTATCAATTGGACTAATCCTTCAGGCATAGTTTATACATCGGCAAACGTCAACCAGCCAGAGTCGAGTTTTTTTAAAATCGTTTCAGTAGAAGATTTCCACAATAATGAGGCGGGGCAAATGACTAAAAAGTTGCACGTTAGATTTAAATGTAAGGTTTATAATGGGACTGAAGTTCATTCCATTGATGATGGAGATGCCTTTATTTGTGTGGCTTATAAATAATTATGAATGAATACTTCAATGATTCGAATCAAAAAATATAAATTATTGCTCCTGTTTGCCGGGATTCTATGGATGAATAATACGTTTGCTCAGTGCACAGCGAATTTTACATTTACGCAAGGTCAAAACGGTTTAGTAACTTTTACAAGCACTTCTGTGGGTACAAATTCATTCACCACTTATAATTGGAATTTTGGAAACGCAACATCATCTGTAGCCGTTAATTTGCTTAACACACAATCTACTTACACCGCTAATGGAACTTACACGGTGTCTTTAACTATTACTAGCCCCGGCACACCGATTTGCAACTCGTCCATTTCCACGACAATTTCCATCACAAGCGTAACGGGAACGCCCTGTAATTTACATACAAATTTTTCATTCAGTCAGGGTGCCAATGGTTTGGTTAATTTTAATAATACATCAACGGGCACGGTTGCCGGCACAACGTATACCTGGAGTTTTGGCGATAATTCAGGCAGTAACAGCATTTCTCCAGCTCATACCTATTCAGCAAATGGGAGTTATTTGGTTAAGCTATATGCGAATAATAATTTTACTAATACATGTAAGGATTCGACTGTTTTTTCTGTTAACGTAACCTCCTACTGTAACCTTTCCGCTGGTTTTACAATGAGCCAGGCAGCGAATGGTTTAGTGAACTTTGTAAGCACCACCACGGGAACCGTTGTAGGTTCAATTTACTCATGGAATTTTGGAGATAATACGAATGGTTCAGGAGCTTTTACGGCGCATACCTATACAAATGGCTTATATACGGTTCTACTCACAGTAAATAACGGAACAAATATTGTTCCAAGCTGTTCAGCCTCGGTTACCCATACCCTGGCAGTAACTAATGCAACAAATATTAATTGCAACCTAAACGCAAACTTCTCGAGTACACAAGGAGCAAACGGCTTGGTGAACTTCAACAATACTTCAACAGGCACAGTTCTGGGTACGACCTATAGCTGGAATTTCGGAGATAATTCAACTAGCAATACTGCATCACCTGCACACACGTATTCCGCGAATGGTCTCTATACGGTAACATTAACGGCGAATAATAATTTTTCAATAGCTTGCATATCTACCAAAACAGCTGTTGTAAATGTAAACTCGTATTGTAATTTAGTTGCCGGATTTGGTTTTACATTAGGAGCCAACGGTCTGGTTAATTTTAAAAGCACATCTACCGGAACCACAGTATTTTCTCAATACTCCTGGAATTTCGGGAATGGCAGTGGAAGCGGTATAGCACCAAACAAGGTGTATGCGAACGGAACGTATACAGTCAAACTCACTGTTACAAACTTTAGCGTCATACCAACCTGCACTAGTTCTATTACACAAACGCTCACCGTTAGTTCTTTTTCTTGTCCACTGTCAGCTTCATTTGTTCATACAGTTGGATTTGCTGGTCAGGTAAATTTCATGAGTATAGCCACTAATACTAGTGGATCTACTACATATACCTGGAATTTTGGAGATGGTTTTATTTCCAACCTTATTAACCCTTCTCATAATTACATAAGTGCGGGGGCTTATCAGGTTTCTTTAAAAATTAAGGATACTTTAAATTATGGCTGTTCAGATACAACGACTCAAATATTAAACATTACCGGTGTGCCATGTATTGCTAATTCTAATTTCACACTGACTCCCACGAATACCCCAAAATTTTGGAACGCAATTCCTGCGTATCCATGGAATGTCACAGCTGCTAGCTGGAGCTGGGGTGATGGCACGATTACTAACTCACTATATTGTTCTCACTTGTATTCGGTTTCGGCAACATATACTATTTGTTTAACAGTGACAGTTTCCTGCGGAGCAAGCTCATCTCTGTGCGCTTCGTATCTGATAAACAAATCTGCTAGTGGTGCGGCAGGCATGGATATATTAAGTGTGAATGTGATTCCACCGCAAACTGTTTTGGGTATTGGTAGTACAGATAAAGCTGTTTTTTTTGATTTTAATATTTATCCGAACCCTAATAATGGAAATTTTCAGGTGAACATATCCGAGTTAAGAAGTGGCAAAGTGGATTTGGAAGTATATAACATAATTGGAGAAAGAATTTATTCCTTTACGGAGGAAATTAAAAACGAACAATGGCAACGGAACATTGTAATCGCTGAGGCCCCGCAAGGAATTTATTTCATGCGAATTACGAATGGAGGGTTTACCGCAAGTAAAAAAGTCATTCTTGGGAAATAAGATTCGATTTCTGGGAAAATACTCTTATTAAACCCAACCATTCAACTTCTACTTTTGTATAAGCTAATTAAGAAACAGGGACTAAGCCGAAAACCCTAAACAAAGTAGGCGTTAAATTAAAAAACAGTAAAATGAAAACAATTACAAACTCAATTAAACTACTAGGGTTAATTTGCGCCCTTTTATTCACAAAACAGGCAAATTCGCAAGGATGCTCCGCTAGCTTTACCTACTCCCAAGCGCCAGGAGGGGTTGTTAATTTTTGGAGTACTTCTGTGGGAACAAACTCTGCGACGACTGGTTATACTTGGACATTAGGAAACGCAGTAACGGTTTCTGGAATTAACATGACTACCACTTCAACCACTTATAGTGCAAATGGTACTTACTTTGTCATTCTCCACATTGCTGGCACACCAAGCTGTAACTCTACCTTTTCAACATTAATTACTGTTACTACTGCAACAGGTAATGCCTGTAATTTACATACAAATTTTTCATTCAGTCAGGGTGCCAATGGTTTGGTTAATTTTAATAATACATCAACGGGCACGGTTGCCGGCACAACGTATACCTGGAGTTTTGGCGATAATTCAGGCAGTAACAGCATTTCTCCAGCTCATACCTATTCAGCAAATGGGAGTTATTTGGTTAAGCTATATGCGAATAATAATTTTACTAATACATGTAAGGATTCGACTGTTTTTTCTGTTAACGTAACCTCCTACTGTAACCTTTCCGCTGGTTTTACAATGAGCCAGGCAGCGAATGGTTTAGTGAACTTTGTAAGCACCACCACGGGAACCGTTGTAGGTTCAATTTACTCATGGAATTTTGGAGATAATACGAATGGTTCAGGAGCTTTTACGGCGCATACCTATACAAATGGCTTATATACGGTTCTACTCACAGTAAATAACGGAACAAATATTGTTCCAAGCTGTTCAGCCTCGGTTACCCATACCCTGGCAGTAACTAATGCAACAAATATTAATTGCAACCTAAACGCAAACTTCTCGAGTACACAAGGAGCAAACGGCTTGGTGAACTTCAACAATACTTCAACAGGCACAGTTCTGGGTACGACCTATAGCTGGAATTTCGGAGATAATTCAACTAGCAATACTGCATCACCTGCACACACGTATTCCGCGAATGGTCTCTATACGGTAACATTAACGGCGAATAATAATTTTTCAATAGCTTGCATATCTACCAAAACAGCTGTTGTAAATGTAAACTCGTATTGTAATTTAGTTGCCGGATTTGGTTTTACATTAGGAGCCAACGGTCTGGTTAATTTTAAAAGCACATCTACCGGAACCACAGTATTTTCTCAATACTCCTGGAATTTCGGGAATGGTAGTGGAAGCGGTATAGCACCAACGAGGAATTATGCTGTTAACGGCACTTACACGGTTATTCTTACTGTAACTAATTTCAGCGTGTTTCCTGCGTGTACAAGTTCTGTGTCGCAGGTTATTACGGTAACTTCTAACAATAACTGCAGTTTAACTGCTAACTTTGTTGCTACAAATGGTCTTTCTGGCTCGGTAAGTTTCAGCAATACCACCGCAGGTATTTTTGCTCCGTATACTTATACTTGGACTTTCGGTGACGGCTTCAGTTCTAATCTTATAAATCCATCGCATACTTACGCAAGTGCTGGTGTGTTTAATGTAACATTAAATGTAAAAGACTCGGTAAACTGCACTTCTAGCATTACTAAGACCGTAAATATTTCCAATATACCGTGTGTAGCAAATGCCAATTTTACTTTAATACCAACAAACGTGCCCAAGTATTGGATTGCTATTCCGTCTTATCCGTGGAACGTAGTTGCAGCAACTTGGTCATGGGGAGATGCTACTTCTTCTAACTCGCTTTACGCATCTCATCAATATTCTGTTTCAGGAACATATACGATTTGTTTAACAGTAACAGCTTCTTGCGGAGGAACCGCTTCTACATGTTCTTCCTATTTCGTAAATAAGTCGTCTGTGCAGGATACTTCTGGTAATATGATTCATGTGAATGTTGTAGAGCCGGAAATGGTTTCACAAGAAACGGGTCTTCTTAAGTTAAAAGATAATAATGTAAGTTACAATGTTTATCCAAATCCAAGTAGCGGCGAAATTAATGTAATCATAAATGGACTTGGAAATGGTAAAGCAACACTTACGGTTCTCAATTTGTTAGGAGAAAGAGTTTATGAAACCAAAGCCGAAATAAATAATGGCACTATATATAAACAAATTGAATTGAATAATTTAACAGGCGGTGTGTACTTTATAAAAGTGGATTCACAAAGTAAATCCTACACCAAAAAGATACTGTTGAATAAGTAGATAAGACAATCGTGTGCGTCCTTAATTGTCTTTTAAAAGGAGTTGCAGTAACTAGCGACTCCTTTTTTATTCTAAAATAAATAACTGAGTATGAAAAACTACCTACTCAAATTAAAAACTGGCACAATTGTTGTTTTATATTTAATTAACAATTAAACGCAAAAGGAAAAAACCCGAAGAGGAAAGGGGTCTTGATTTATCGAGACCCCTTCCTCTATTTTAGTGACAAGATTTAATTTGTTCTAACAACACAACGTTTTCAACATGCGCCGTTTGAGGAAACATGTCAACAGGTTGGGTTTTTAAAATGCGATAATTAGTTTGTAGCAAAGCCAAATCCCTGGCCTGTGTACTTGGATTGCAGCTCACGTAGACGATTTTTTCAGGGAGAATAGTTAAAATCGTTTTTATAACAGCTTCTTCCATACCGGCGCGGGGTGGATCCGTAACAACCACATGTGGTTTGCCATGTTCTGAAATAAAATCTTCGTTCAAAACTAGTTTCATATCTCCCGCAAAAAATTCGGTATTCAAAACACCATTAGCCTTTGAGTTTTCAATAGCATCCTTAACGGCGTCCTCAATGTATTCAATACCAATTACTTTTTTCGCATGCTTCGCAATAAAATTAGCAATGGTTCCTGTTCCCGTATATAAATCATAAACAAGTTCGTTGCCGGTTAAACCTGCAAAATCACGTGTAATTTTGTAAAGTTCGTATGCTTGGTCGGAGTTAGTCTGATAGAATGATTTCGGACTGATTTTAAATCGCAGTTTCTCCATATTCTCCAAAATATGGTCACGACCATGATAGGTTTTAATATCCAATCCAAAAAAGGTATCGTTGCCTTTGTCATTATGAGTGTACTGTAATGAAGTAATCTGAGGAAAAGTAATTTTTAAAAAATCAAGCAAGTCAAATAATTCTTTTTCCAGCCAATCACAAACGGAAACAACCACCATGATTTCACCAGTGCTGGCCGTGCGTATAAGCAAAGTCCTTAAAAAGCCACTTCTCTTTCGGATATCAAAAAAACTCAACTTATTTTGGAGTGCGTACTTTTTTACCGCATTGCGAATAGAATTACTCGGCTCTGCCTGTAAATAACAGTTTTCGATATCCAGTATCTTATCGAATAAGCCTGGAACATGAAAACCGAGGGCGTCTCGATTCTGCACGTTTTCTTCGGAAATCATTTGTTCTGTTGTCAACCACCTATTATTCGAAAAAGAGAATTCTAATTTATTGCGATAAAAATATGGCTCTTTATTTCCGAGGATGGGAAGTATTTCGGGAAATACCAATTTACCAATTCGTGTAAAAGCGTCAAAAACATATTTCCTCTTGAACTCCAACTGTTTTTGGTAATCCAAATTTTGCCATTTGCAACCACCGCAGGTTCCGAAATGCTGACAAACTGGTTTTACTCGATCTGCAGAATATTTAATAACATGATGAACGCGCCCTTCCGCGAAAGAGTTTTTTTTGCGATGCACCATTACATCCACAACATCACCCGGCACTGCACCATCAATAAACACAACCAGCCCATCGTGTTTCGCAATTGCCTTTCCCTCTGTACTAATATCAATTACTTCCAGCCCTTCTAAAACAAAATTTTTCTTTATTTTCGACATAATTAGGAGTACAAAATACGAATTAAAAACAGATTGTTTGGTAGATCGAAGTTGTTGTTGTAATTAATGGAAAGCAAGAAACAGTAGCGTTAATGCTACATTAATTGTTTTTTTGTGCCAGCATTTAATCACCTAAACACCTTTTAGATATTGTTTTGAGTGGAATACAAATACTAATCGACAAAAAAAATGACAATTTTTGGCTCGATTAATTTTGCATCGAAATTGCTTTTTAAAAGGAATCTGATAGCTACCCCTGCACGAGAATTATTGCATAAGCAGATTAGGCCGCTCGAATTTCATGTGTAAAATCAGCATAGAAGACGGAAGTATATTTTATAAAGCTCTTGTTTAGATTAACGGACGTATTCATTTCCAAAAAAGCCCTAAATTTGCTGAATGTCTCGTTACTTTTTAATCTTATCCTATGACGGTACGCCATACAACGGTTGGCAAAAACAAGATAATACACCAAACACCGTGCAGCAGGTTATGCAGGAAAAAATGAGTATGGTACTTCATGAGAAGATTGACTTGGTAGGTTGTGGGAGAACAGATACAGGGGTGCACGCTAAGAATTACGTCGCGCATTTTGATAGTCATCGCGCTGATTTGATTGAGAATAAAAAACATTGGATTTATAAGTTTAACAAACTTTTTCCAGCAAGCATTGCCATTCAGGATATCAGACCGGTAAATGAAAACGCACATGCGCGCTTTAGCGCCACGCGAAGAACCTATTATTATTATCTGAGTCAACAGAAAAACCCTTTCCGTGACCCATTTACTAAGTACGTTTATGGTGAGCTGGATTTTGAAGTAATGAACAAAACAGCGAGTATTCTTTCGGAATATACAGACTTTACTAGCTTTAGCAAGCTAAATACTCAAAACAAAACAAACAATTGCAAAATTTTCCGAGCGCAATGGCTGCAATGTGGACCTGACGAATGGCGTTTTAGCATAACTTCTGACAGGTTTTTACGAGGGATGGTCCGCGCTATTGTTGGAACTTTGATTTTAGTGGGTCGCAATAAAATAACAATTAACGATTTTAGAAAAATAATTGAAACAAAAAGCAGAAAAGAAGCGGGACCCAATGCTCCTGCTAATGCTTTGTTTTTAGTGAACATTCAATACCCAGAAACTCTATTCATTGACAAAGGAAACAAAAAATAAAAGTATTAATACAGAATTAATAAAAAGGATATTAAGGTACACGAAACCCTATAAAAAGCTTTTTTTTGCTTCCGTATTTATCACCCTCACACTTTCAGCTCTGGCAATAGTCAGACCATTGCTTATAAGCAGTGCGTTGAATAACTATGTGATAAAAGAAAAAGATACTTTCGGTTTAAATACTATTTGTCTCGTCATATTTTGTTTTTTGATTCTCGAGGGACTTATGCAAATACTAAATATTCAAATTACTAATTTGTTGGGGCAAAATATAGTGCGCGATTTAAGAAATCAAGTTTATAGGCACATTTTGAATTTAAGGAACACCTATTTTGACACGACACCGGTAGGTACTTTAGTGACCCGTGCGGTTTCTGATATCGAAAGTCTAAACAACGTATTTTCTGAAGGATTCATAGTTATTACGGGAGACTTAATTATGCTCTTGATTTTTATTGTTGTCATGTTAGTTAAAAATTGGATTTTAGCTCTTTTGGCATTGAGTACTATTCCCATGTTGTTTGTTGCCACTGCATTATTTAAACGTGGAGTTAAAAAAACATTTACTCAGGTACGTAATGCAGTTGCTGCTCTTAACACATTTACTCAGGAGCATATAACAAGCATGCGTCTAGTGCAATTATTTAATCGGGAAGAAAAAGAGTTTGGAAAATTCAAGGAGATAAATGACCGCCACCGTGCTGCAAACATCCATTCCATTCTTTATTACTCCATTTTTTTTCCTGTTGTAGAAATTTTGGCTTCGATTTCCGTTTCGCTCGTAATATGGTTTGTTGGGATTAAGGGCAAGGCCTATGAAATTAATTTAGGTGATATTACTTTTTTTGTAATGATGGTTAATATGGTTTTTAGACCTATACGTTTGTTAGCGGATAGACTCAACACACTTCAAATGGGATTTGTGTCGGCGGAGAGGGTATTTAAAGTATTGGATACTGATGAAAAAATTTCAGCAGAAGGAAATGTGGTATTTACAAATGTAAAAAGGGAAATCGAATTTAAAAATGTATGGTTTGCCTATAAAGAGGCGCAATTCGTTTTAAAAGATGTTAGTTTTAGAATTAAAGAAGGGCAAACTGTTGCCCTGGTGGGTTCAACTGGTGCGGGTAAGTCTACTATCATCAATTTATTAAGCCGTTTTTACGAATATGATAAAGGACAAATACTCATCGATGGCACAAATATCAGAGATTTTAATTTGGAAACATTGCGCAAAAATACCGGTGTTGTATTACAAGACGTTTATCTATTCAACGACACGGTGATAAATAATATTACGCTAAGTAATCCGGAAATAACTTTGGAAGATGTAGTAACGGCTACAAAACAAATGGGCTTGTATGATTACATCCTTTCACTCCCCAACGGTTTTGACTATGTTGTAACTGAAAGAGGGCAAAGCTTGTCTGCGGGGCAGAGGCAACTAATCGCTTTTATTAGAGCTTTTGTTTACAAGCCGGCGATATTTATTTTGGATGAGGCTACCGCTACCATTGACACGCAAACTGAGCAACTGATACAAATAGCTGTTGAGAAAATTTCAGAAGGAAGAACGTCTATCATTGTCGCACACAGGCTGTCAACAATCAAACACGTGAATAAAATTCTTGTTTTTGACAAAGGCGAAATTGTAGAAGAAGGGTCTATACGAGAGTTATTGAGTTACGATAGCCGTTTTAGAAAATTGTATGAACTGCAAGGCGGGCCTGAAGCGGTTGGTTGAGAAGCCGGAACGGATAACTTTAAATAAAATTTATTCATAATAATATTAGCGCATGCCAAGTAAACTCCAAAAATTTGCCGAATATCGAACTTTCGAAAATTGTTTTACCTTTTTTTTCGCAAACATTCCTCAAGGATTTCCACTAAAAGGAAAATGGCACGCTGAGGTTTTTAAAAACGATAATCCCATAGTATTGGAATTAGGCTGTGGTAAAGGTGAGTACACCGTGGGCTTGGCAAAAAATAATCCGCATAAAAATTATATTGGCATTGATGTCAAAACCAATCGAATATGGACGGGAGCTAAACAAGCGATAGATGATAAATTGGAAAATGTTGCTTTTGTCCAAACGCGCATTGATTTTATTGAACATTGTTTTTCAGAGCAGGAAGTGGATGAAATCTGGATTACATTTCCTGACCCACAACCTCAAAAAACCAGAGAACGTAAGCGCCTCACCAATGCAATGTTCTTAAATCGCTACAAACAGTTTCTGAAACCTAAAGGTCTTATTCATTTGAAGACCGATAACACCGGCTTTTATGAATACACGCTTAAAATAATTGGGGAAAATAAACTTCCGCTTATATGGCACACCTCAAATTTATATCAGAATTGCCCTTCTGACAGACAAGAACTCATCAACATCAAAACCTACTACGAAAAACTATTTAACGATAAGGGGGAGGATATAAAATACGTTTGTTTTAGCTTGACTTAGTTAGTATAATTTTTACTGTGCTGTAACATGGCTTACGAACTATTACGTAACCAATTCGTGTCAAGTTCAATGAATCAACAAATAAGTATTCATTTCTTGGTGACCAAACCCATTCTTAATACAAAATTATTCTGTACCTTAAACCCAACGTATCTCAAGTTATATGAGTCAGGAACCTATACTCGAAATAAAAAATTTAGTTACCCAATTTAGAACAGAGAAGGAGTTTGTAAAAGCAGTAAACGATATTTCCTTTACCTTACACAAAGGTGAAACGCTTGGTATAGTGGGTGAGAGCGGTTCGGGCAAGTCAGTCACCTCACTTTCCTTAATGCAATTAATTCCAAACCCTCCCGGAAAAATTACCGGAGGTGAAATATTATACCACAGCAAAAGCGGAAACACAGTTGATTTGGTAAAAATCCGGAACGATGAAATGAGAAAATACCGTGGGAGCGAAATCGCCATGATTTTTCAAGAGCCCATGACTTCGTTAAATCCGGTTATGAAATGCGGAGAACAAGTGATGGAGGCTATATTCCTTCATCAAAAAGTAACAAAGGAAGAAGCCAGACGTAAAACAATAGAATTATTCAAAGAAGTTCAACTGCCAAGTCCCGAAAATATGTTCGCCCGTTATCCTCATCAAATCTCGGGAGGGCAAAAACAGCGGGTGATGATTGCCATGGCTATGAGTTGTAATCCTCAGGTTTTAATTGCCGATGAGCCAACAACGGCATTGGATGTAACTGTTCAAAAGACAATTCTGGAGTTGATGAAAAAACTTCAGGAACAATACAACATGGGCATACTTTTTATCACGCATGATTTAGGTGTTATTGCCGAACTCGCTAATAAAGTAATTGTCATGTACAAAGGAAAAATTGTAGAGCAAGGCCCCGTTAAAGAAATATTTTCAAACCCACAACATCCCTACACTAAGAGTCTCCTGGCCTGCAGGCCTCCATTAGATATTCGCGTTAAACGTTTGCCTGTGGTAAGCGATTTTATGACCCGAGATGAAAAAGGTGAAATCAAAGAAGTACAAAGAAATGTGGGTGATGCCTTCAAACAGGTTATAGTTTCAAACGAAGAAAGAACTGTAGCCCACAAAGAACTTTATACCAGAGAAAAAATACTGGAGTTGAAAAATGTGAAAACCTGGTTTCCTTCTAAAAAAACCATGTTTGGCAGAGTTTTAGAATATACCAGGGCAGTGGACGATGTGAGCTTTGACGTGTATGAAGGAGAAACCCTAGGACTTGTTGGAGAAAGCGGTTGCGGTAAAAGTACTTTAGGAAGAACCATTTTAAAATTAGCCGATGCTTATGATGGGCAAATTATCTATCAGAAGCAGGACATTTTAAAAATGAAGGAAGAGGATTTCAGGCAACACCGTCCACATATGCAATTAATTTTTCAGGATCCTTATTCTTCTTTGAACCCCCGCGTTACAATTGGAGGTGCTATTGCCGAACCTATGATGGTTCACGGCATATTTCCCGCAGCGAAGGAAAGAAGAGAAAAGGTGTGCGAGTTATTGAAAAAAGTAGGATTGGAAGAAAAACACTATAACCGTTATCCTCATGAATTTAGCGGAGGACAAAGACAACGTGTATGCATTGCCAGGGCTTTAGGTTTAAATCCGAAATTTATTATTTGCGACGAAAGCGTGAGCGCTTTGGACGTGAGTGTGCAAGCGCAGGTTCTTAATCTGTTAAACGAATTAAAA
>CALMND010000090.1 GCA_937868565.1 uncultured Bacteroidota bacterium
AATCACGTCGCGTTGCGCATTCATCACGTCATCGTACTCGATCAAACGCTTACGGATACCGAAGTTATTTTCCTCCACCTTTTTCTGCGCACGTTCAATACTCTTGGTAATCATGCTGTGCTGAATCACTTCTCCCTCCTTTAAGCCCATTCTGTCCATTAACGAAGCAATTCTTTCGCTTCCAAACAAACGCATGAGATTATCTTCCAAACTTGCATAAAACTGTGAACTTCCAGGGTCACCCTGACGTCCGGCACGACCACGTAACTGCCTGTCCACACGACGACTCTCGTGACGTTCTGTTCCTATAATGGCTAAACCGCCAGAATCTTTCACGCCTGGCCCAAGTTTAATGTCGGTTCCACGACCTGCCATGTTAGTGGCAATGGTAACGGTTCCCGCCTTGCCGGCTTCAGCTACAATATCTGCTTCCTTGGCATGCAATTTAGCGTTCAACACATTGTGTTTAATACCGCGTAATTTAAGCATGCGACTTAATAATTCCGAAATCTCTACGGTGGTGGTTCCAATCAATACAGGTCTTCCGGCTGCAACTAATTTCACAACTTCGTCAATAACCGCATTGTACTTTTCGCGTTTAGTTTTATACACCATGTCCTGCTCGTCTTTACGAGTCATGGGTTTGTTAGTTGGTATTTCTATAACATCTAATTTATAAATGCTCCAGAATTCCTGAGCCTCGGTAGTAGCTGTTCCCGTCATTCCCGCCAACTTGTTGTACATGCGAAAATAATTTTGCAGCGTTATAGTAGCATAGGTTTGTGTAGCCGCTTCAATTTTTACATTTTCTTTGGCTTCGATGGCCTGGTGCAATCCATCGCTGTAACGGCGACCTTCCATAATACGGCCGGTTTGCTCGTCAACAATTTTTACCTGACCTCCGTCAATTACATACTCCGTGTCTTTTTCAAAAACAGTGTAAGCTTTTAATAATTGATTTACAGTATGAATACGTTCGCTCTTAATACTGAATTCGCGCATCACGACTTCTTTCGCCGCTATTTTTTCTTTTCCGTCGGCGTACTTTTTTTCAATTTCCGCTACTTCATCTCCCACATTCGGAATCACAAAAAACTTAGGGTCTTCCATGTTTCCGGTTAAAAAGTCTATTCCTTTTTCCGAGAGTTCAACATGATTGTTTTTTTCGTCAATGGTAAAATACAGCTCAACATCTATTTTATGCATCTCTTTATTCTGGTCCTGCATGTAATAGTTTTCTGTTTTTTGCAACAGGGCTCTCACCCCTTGTTCGCTTAAAAACTTAATCAAAGCTCCGTTTTTTGGAAGTCCTCGATAGGCTCTCAATAAAGGAATTCCGGCTTCCTTTTCTTTTCCTTCGGCTACTAATTTTTTAGCTTCAGTAATACAGGTTTGCAGATATTGTTTTTGAACGTTTACCAGTTTTTCAATTCTCGGCTTGTAATCCAAAAATTCGTGTTTGTCTCCTTGCGGTGTGGGACCGCTAATAATCAGAGGCGTTCTGGCATCATCAATTAAAACGGAGTCAACCTCATCTACGATGGCGTAATTATGCTTGCGCTGCACCAGTTCTTCGATGCTGCGTGCCATGTTGTCGCGCAGGTAATCAAAACCAAATTCGTTATTGGTTCCGTAAGTAATGTCGCAGTTATAAGCCTGGCGGCGCTCATCGGTGTTTGGTTCGTGCTTGTCGATACAATCCACCGTTAAACCATGAAATTGAAAGAGAGGTGCATTCCACTCGCTGTCACGTTTGGCCAAATAATTGTTTACGGTTACAACATGCACACCTCTGCCTGCCATGGCATTTAAGAAAATAGGTAAAGTCGATACCAATGTTTTTCCTTCGCCGGTTGCCATCTCTGAAATTTTTCCTTCATGCAACACCATACCTCCGATTAATTGAACGTCGTAGTGCACCATGTCCCAGGTAATTTCGTTGCCTGCTGCCAACCAGGTATTTTTGTAATAAGCCTTGTCTCCTCTTATCTCCACATTCTTATGGTCTTTAGATAATTCACGGTCTAATTCCGTTGCAACAACTTCCAACTCAGTTTTTTCTTTAAAACGCCGGGCAGTTTCTTTTAAAATTGCGAAGGCTTGAGGCAACATTTCTGTCAATTTTTTCTCGAGCTCAACAGTAATTTCCTTTTCAATCTCGTCAATTTCTTTGTACAAATCCTCTTTAGTGTTCACGTCCATATCCGGCTCGTTGGCCACACGATTTTTGATGTCGGAGATTTTATCGTTTTGAGGTTTAACGGCTGCGTAAAGGGCAGATTTTAGAGCGGCGGACTTGGCGCGTAACTCATCGTTAGAAACAGAAGTGAGTGCGGTGAATATGGTGTTTATTTCTTCAACTTTAGATTCAAGGTTTTTAACGTCCTTCTCACTTTTAGTCCCAAACAACTTTTTAAGAAAATCAAACATAGTATAATAAAAATTTAGCCAATAAAGGTAGCAATATTTGCGGATTAAGGCCTTAATTTAGAAATGTTAACAGAAATCAGGTTAGATAACTTATTGCAAACTTCAGGGGAAATTCTTTCTTGTAGAAACCTACCAAATATTCGTCATAGTCGGTCCCCAAATAATCACCCCTTGCGGTTTTAAATTATTTTGTGGGCTGAACAATCCCCAATCATCATCATAACGCGAAGTTTGATGAGAATAGCTCACAGCTTCGCCTCCAAACAATCCGGCTATTTTAATAATGATATCACAATCAGAAAAAGTGCGGGCTGAATTCGTAAAAGGAGCAGGTACTTTGTAGGTTTCACCGGCAGGAATAAAAATTAATTTAGCTTCGTTGGTGGCATTTCCCTTGTTACAACTTACAGTAAAATCAACGGCTACCGAACGATTTGTGTTGTTTTTTATTTGATAATCCGCTAAAAAACTTACTTGAGATTTAAGATTACTGAATACAAGAAAACATACTAAAAAGGTAAAAATAATGCCGTTTCGAATTCGGTTACAATTTATACTCTTCATAGTTCCGCTTTTGTTTAAAGTTAGACTTTCTATTTGTGAACCCCAAAAAGAGTATAATAAAAGTGGTATCATTTTTTATTCAGGTGGTAGGCACATGAACTGTGCCAAAGTCCCTGTTTTTTGTATAAATAAAGCCAAAAGGCGCAATAAGTGCCTGATTTGCAAAATTATAGTCCAAAATTGGGAATTATGGGGCAAAATGATATATTTGCACCCTTAAATTAAAAAAGAAATTCAGTAGAAATTTACTATTATGCAAAACAAAGGTGCTATTAAAATATTTGCCATTCTCCTTGCTCTGGCTTGTATTTTTTATTTATCGTTTACCTGGGTAACCCGTGGTGTTGAAAATGATGCGGTAGAATATGCCGAAAACATTGCTAATTCAGGCAAAGTAAAGGCAGCCGCCAAAGAGTATTCTAAAGGAAACGCTTCCAAAGAACTAAGCTATGTGGACTCAGTAAAAACCCGTATTGCTGATCGCTACCTCGATTCGCTGAAAAAAGTAACGGTTTACGACATTCTAATCGCTGAATATACATACGAAGAGTGTAAAAAGAACGAAATTAATCTTGGTTTGGACTTACGCGGTGGGATGAACGTAACACTGGAAGTTTCAGTGATTGATATTATCAAAAACTTAAGTAACAATAATGCTGATGTGGCTTTTAATACTTCTTTGAATGAAACTCAGAAAAACTTGGGACTAAAGAATAATGATGATTTTATCACGGCATTTGAAAAAACGTACCGCAAAAACAACCCCAATGGTCGTTTAGCGCCAATTTTTCAGTCTATCGAGAATAAAAACAAAATTAGCTATAACTCCAGCAACGAAGATGTAATCAAATTTATTCGTGAGCGCGCGAACGAAGCAATCGGAAATGCTGAAAAAACATTCCGCAGTCGTATTGATCGTTTTGGAGTAACTCAACCAAACATTCAACAATTAGGAACAGGCGGACGTATTTTAGTAGAGTTGCCTGGCGTGAAGGACAAAGCAAGGGTACGTGAGTTATTGCAGGGAACAGCTAATCTTGAATTTTGGGAAACTTATGAAAACGGTGAAATTGCCCAAATGATGGACAAAGCCAATGCTGTGGTAAGTGCTTATTTATATGGAAGCAAAAAGGACACGTTAACAACAACTGATTCTCTTGCCGTTGCTGCTAATTCTTTAACTCCTAAAGCAGATAGCCTTAAAGTAGATTCGGCAACCGCAGCTGCGAAGACTCCTTCGGTTAACTCCCAAGACACTGCCATTAAAGCATTCAAAAAAAGAGCACCACTATATTCCTTCTTTCAAAATGCATTTCCGCTTGTTCCTTTAAAAGGAAGAGTGAGTCTGGATGAAAAAGGAAATCCCAAAACATATGCGGAAGGTGCTTCTATTGGTATTGCCACTTCCAAAGCGGACACAGCTTTGGTAAATAAGTATTTGGCCATTGCCCGTGCTAAAAATGTGTTCCCATCTAAATTAAAATTCATGTGGAGCGCAAAAGAAATTGAACAAAAAAGCGAAGATGGAAAAATTGTTGGTGGTTATTGGGAACTTTATTGTATTAAACAAACGGACAGCAAAGGTAGAGCTGCGTTAAGTGGTGATATTATTACTGACGCCCGAAAAGATTACGACCAGCGTCAGGGTGGTGTTCCACTTATTAGTATGAGCATGAATTCGGAAGCCGCTCAAAAATGGAAAACCATTACTGGTGCTAATAAAGGTAAATGTGTGGCCGTGGTGATGGATAACATGGTTTATTCTGCACCGCGTGTAAATTCTGAAATCTCCGGAGGTCAGTCTCAAATTACCGGAAACTTCAGTGATACTGAAGCAGATGCTTTGGCTGCGATATTAAGTGCCGGTAAACTACCTGCTCCAGCTCACATTGTTGAGGAGAGTATTGTTGGTCCATCTTTGGGTCAGGAAGCGATTGACTCTGGTTTAATGAGTTTTGTGATTGCATTACTTGTGATTTTGGTTTTTATGTATTTGTACTATAATAAGTCCGGTATGGTTGCCAACATTGCATTGGTAGCTAACATGTTCTTTATTATGGGAATCTTAACGTCTTTAGGCGCCGTGTTAACTTTGCCGGGTATTGCGGGTATCGTTTTAACCATTGGTTTAGCGGTGGATGCCAACATTCTTATCTTTGAAAGGATACGTGAAGAACTGGCTTTGGGTAAATCCACCTCTCAAGCTATTAAGGAAGGATTTAAACATGCTATGTCGTCCATTATTGACTCTAACGTTACTCTAGCCATTCTCGCTGTTATTCTTTACGCTTTCGGTTCTGGTCCGGTTCAAGGTTTCGCAACTACTCTATTCATCGGTATTTGTACTTCTTTATTCTCTGCGATTTTAATTACCCGTGTGATGTTTGAGTGGATGTTGGAACGCAAAATGGAAATTCCTTTTGATAACAGCATGACTCGTAACGCATTTAAAAACATCTCGTTTGACTTTGTTGGAAAACGCAAAATTTATTATACGATTTCAACCTTAGTTATTTTATTAGGTGTTGTGTTTTATTTCAAAAACGGTGGTTTAAATTTAGGTGTTGATTTTAAAGGAGGTCGTACTTATCAAGTACGTTTTGAAAGAGACATGAGCACCGATGATATTAAGAAGGCTCTTGCGCCAGTATTTGAAGGTGCTGCTTTGGATGTAAAAACCATTGGAAGCGCTAATCAGGCAAAAATTACCACTACTTACCGCGTAAGCGATAACAATCCAAATGCGGACAAAGAAGTAGAAGATCAGTTAAACAAAGGTTTGTCAGCCTTGGGTGCCTCGTACGACATCGTACAGCAACAAAAAGTAGGACCTACCATTGCAACCGACATTGTTTACGGTGCTTACGGTGCCATCTTATTCTCATGTTTAATGATGTTCTTTTACATCGTCGTTCGCTTTAGAAAATGGCAATACGGCTTAGGTTCGGTGGTGGCTTTGTTCCACGACGTGCTGATTGTACTTTCGTGTTATACCATTTGTGATGGTTTGTTGCCATTGGAAATTGGACAGGATTTTATTGCGGCCATATTAACGGTTATGGGTTACACCATGACGGAAACAGTGGTTGTATTTGACAGGATCCGTGAACGTTTAACGGAAAGTGCAAAAGCAGATACCCCGGGCGAAGAGCGTAACAAATTAATTAACTACGCTTTAAATAGTACCTTAAGTCGTACGATCTTAACCTCTCTAACGGTATTCTTCGTGTTGGTGGTTATCTTCATCTTTGGTGGAGAAAGCATCCGCGGATTTATTTTTGCTTTATTAATTGGACGTGTTATTGGTACTTACTCTTCGTTATGTATTTCTACACCAATCGTTGTAGATTTCGACAGGAAGAAGTAAGGTATAGTCAGCCGCAGATCCGATAGCTATAGGATACGCTGATTTGCACAGAGAAAAATATTAAATTTATAAAGAAAAGCCTCTCTTGCAAAAGGGAGGTTTTTTTATTTACGTTTATAGAACGCCCCCGCCGGCCGGCGAGGCAGAGATGACGCAGATTTTTATGATGAGTACTGATAGGAAAATCTTATTTAATCATAAGCAATTAGTGTCATCTGCGTTGGCCCATTCGCAAAAATCTCCGTAAATTCGATTTCCAAAAAACTGAACATGGGCAAAGCCTGGTTGGGATATTTATCATCGGTACTTATATTTTTTGCCGGCATTTTAATGATTGTGGGTGAACGCCCTATTGTTGGTGCAATATTTATCCTGCTTTCTATTGCAGGAATCATCATTAAAATATTTCTGCAAAAGGGCTCGGGTGGCAAGGCTTGAGGTTTATTTCTCCCCCTTCATAGTGAACTAATTCTAAGATCTAAACCGCTAATTGGCGCGATTAGATTTCATCTCTTCTTCACCTTCTTTCATTTATTGAATTTTGTTTTTATATTTAATGTAAAATCCATTTACAAATGCTTATAAACAATTACAAATTGGTTTATGGTGCTTAGACGCTAGTTAGTGTTCATTGGAAGACGACATGCATAAATCACAATTAAGGGCATAGAAATAATGCAAGACTTTATAGACCAAGCAAATAAAAATGGTGTAACGCTTCTCGACAAAGGACAGTGTCAGTTTTGTGGTGCAGACTATCAAAAGGGCATCTTTGACTGTATGGACAATTATAACAATGGCCTTCAGCTTTTGGACTTTAATAATTCTAAGCATCATATATCAAGATTTTTAAGCGTGGATGCGCACGCTTTACAACACCCAGAAATTCACGGACGTTGGAGCAATCATTTTCATTTAACAAGACTGAACTTAATTCTTGACAAAAAACAAACTTGGGACTACAAAAAATCACCAATGCTAAGTGACTACTTGAACGCATACAAACTAAACAGACCGAATGAGTATCTTACTATCCCGAAACCATTAGACAGAGGAAAAATAACTGCAAAAGACTTGATTAAGGCGACAACAACAAACGAATGTGTTGAACTAATAAAAAAATGGGCGGATGAAGTATATCATTCTTGGAGTTCAAGCCATACAATAGTTTCTCAACTTGCAGACGGCTTTTTAGACAACAATTACAATGGAAAAACACAAAGCAGAAAAACAACGAACCACTAACACCAAGCAAGCGCAAGCGTCGGGACAACAAGGGCTTCGGCTTAAATCATAGTCCTCCTCGCTTCTCATCGTCGGGACGGTTTTTTGTTTTTGCCTCCGCTAAAAAACATGTGTACATTTAATAAACTTTTGTACGGTTAGACAATGGAAGCTTTTAAGCCCAAGGTCGCCAATTTGCAATCCGTTACCACCGATTGTGACATAAGAACAAATTTCGTTAACAATATCTCCCAGTTTTTTCGTTGAGACAATTAAAGACTTAATGAAAAAATACATCTTTTTGGTTTTTGTGGTTTCGGTTTTTGCAAAGGCATCTTCCGTACAAGATTCGCTGAAACAGCATAAAGTTGAAAGTATTGGTATATTCTGCTCTTTCATTCCCTTTTCTCGGACTTACCATTTGAAAAACGAAAATATAACTGGCATTCAACTCAACTTCGTTCCAAAAAATAAGTTCACAATAGGTTTATTTGGGTTTTACGCGACAAATAAGCTTACTTATAAATATAATTCAGAAATTGCGTATAACCCCCAAACAACTGGAGACTTAACAGGCCAAAAAGTTTTAATTAATTTCATCGGTAGACAATTTGGTTTAGGTGGGAGCATTTATTACGAATTGATAAAAAGTAAGAATTTTGTCCTTTCACCAGGGATTAATACTTCTATTTCTTTTTTCACAAAGGCTTCCGCAGAATATAGTACAATAAATCTAGTTTACGATTCCTTATTTAAAAACATTCATTATTCCTTAGGACCTACACGCAAAACGGAGGATTATTCTAACTTAAAAGACAATCTCCCAGATATATTTTTGATTAATTTAAACTCTAAATGTCAATTTTTATCTTCGAAACGTTTCAGAATATACGCTGAACCTTTTCTTTCGCTAATTGGCATCTACAAAAATTTGACCATAAGACTTCCAAATATTGGGACAAATATTGGCATGACATACCAGTTGTAACAACAGGTGATAACAGCAAATTCGCCCAATGCTGCGGGACAGGGTGATCGCTCGCACGCGGACAAGTGGCCTGCTTAGCAGACAGTTTTTGCACCTCGCTAAAAAACAGTTATCTTCGATATAAACATTTGTGCAAACAGACAAAGGAACCTTAGAAATGCTGCCTGTGCCTGCTTGCCAACCGTCAGTGTGAAAAAACACAAATTTTAAACCGTTATGCGATCATTGTAAAAGTCAAACTACAAATTAAATGACAAAATGAAATTTCAAGTTTTAAGACTAGCATTTACAGATACATCTTCAATTCAGAACTTAATTGCTGACTTCTTGGCCGGCGAAGAAAGTCCGACATTTGAACACTTGAGAAATGCAATACAAGACGACAGAACTTATTTGTATGTAGCCAAAACTGGCCATAAAATTGTTGGCTACTGCCTTGTTTATAAATTTCCATCAATTTATTCAACACATAATTTGGCTTACTTGTACGACATAGAAGTATTGCAAGAATATAGACGACACGGCATTGGTCGTGCATTAATTCTTAAACTAAAAGAACAACTTGCTAATGACAATGTAAATGAACTTTGGCTAGGGACTTCAACAGATAACAAAAGTGGACAAGCGCTTTTTTCTAAAACAGGGGCTGAAAAATCGGATGAAACATTTAACGATTTTACATACGAACTATAGCCTTTGGGCTCATTGTTCGGGCAATTTAAGGTAAGCTGATACATATGTATTTTCGCTTACACACAATCCCGCTCAACACTATCTCAAATAAAAGACTTTCTTGCAAATAATGAGCCAGCTTTTCTTGAAATCAAATAAACGACTAGCGCTAGCAGAGGTCTTACCTCTTATCAGCAATCTCGCATTTTTAAATTCAAACTGAGTTTCTTACATTTAAAATAACAGACAGTTGGCGCGGCTTCCTAACGAAATTTCTTAATTTCTATCCCCACTGCCATAAGGTTGTCACTTGCACTACTTTAATTTGTATCCTAAATTTATAACATGGAAAAAACATACAAAAATTGCCAGAGCTGCGGCATGCCTCTGAAAAAATCGCCAAATGGCGGAGGAAGCAATGCCGATAAAAGTATTAGTAGCGTTTATTGCGCTCATTGTTTCGAAGATGGGAAGTTTAAACAACCGGATATGACTGTAAATCAAATGCAGGATTTGGTAAAGGGAAAAATGAAGGAAATGGGTTTCCCTGGCTTTTTAGCAGGATTTTTCACTAAAGGAATACCCTCACTTAAACGCTGGAAAACATGAGCATTTTACATTTACTGGCCTCCTCGCTTGGTCGCCGTGACGAAGTCCCCAACCAGGAACTGGCAAAATACGTAGTCGACAAAAAAGACAAAAAAGCCGTGCAGGAACTGGTGGAGAATCTCTTTAACAAAAACAAAGATATTTCCGGCGACTGCATCAAAGTAGTTTACGAAATTGGAGAGCTGAATCCCTCGTTGATTGCACCCTATCCCAAAGAGTTTATTGAGTTACTTGACAGTAAAAACAACCGCATGCAGTGGGGCGCCATGACGGCTCTGAGCACTATCACGCTCGAAAACCCCAAGGTGATTTATGCCTCGCTCACAAAAATTGTTTCGGCTGCCGATAACGGTTCTGTAATTACAAGGGATCGTGCCGTTCTCATTTTAATTAAACTCGCCACCCTCAAACAATATGCTGATAACGCTTTTGCCTTGTTAGTTGAACAACTTCTTGGCTGTCCCAATAATCAGTTAGCCATGTATGCGGAGAGAGCCATACCGGCCGTTAACGAGAAGAACAAAAAAAATTTCGTAAAAACACTTACATCACGGTTAAACGAAATTGACAAAGATAGCCAGCGCAAACGTATTGAAAAGGTGATTAAGAAGTTTGCTGGGAAGTGAGCTGTTAGCTATAAGAATTTAGGCTGCTCGGGGTATTTAGATTGAAAAAACGATTAGTTAAAGATCTTAGAATCCTTGTTCCCATTCAAAAAAATTGTATTAATTATTTATTAAAACTTAGTTCTTTCTTCGATTCAATAACCCAAAGCCTAGCTTCAATCATTCATTACCCTTTTTAAAATGTTTTGGTACTATTTTTGCAGCTATAAAGCCACAAAAAACTGGTTAATTCTAATTACTTATAGTTATTAAAATTTCAAAACATGGAAAACATACTCCACAAAAGGACTAAGGAATTAAGAACTCATTACAATAAGGGCGCCGAAGAATTTGCACAAAGATATAGCCTATCTCACGTCTCCATCTTTCACCTTGAAAATGGAAGAACATTAAAACCACATAAAAGCTCCCTGGTAAACATCATGTGCGTTTTTGACGATCACATTGAATACCTAGTTCATGGTAACAATGAAATGTTAGCCAATGGAAGCAAAGAAATTTCGTTGCGGGGGCAACAATCATTTAATCAATCGAAAGAAGAACCTTATCTGAAATTAAAAACCCTCAACCAAATGCTGGAAAATCAAGTTGAAAGACTCTGGCAAATGATTAACCATTTTACAGATGTTAACAAGGTGAATTTCCAGAGGTTGATGGCGGGGTAGGAAATTCAACGGCTGCTTTTTAGCCTCACTCCACCATCTATAATAGGCATGTATATATGATGGAACAAGCTTTTCTGTTAAACACAATGCTTAAATGCCAACAAAATAGTAGTAACTTTATAATTAAAAGTGCGGAGGTAGCACGATAAGCACTACCCACAAAAAATGAAAACAAAAATTATACTCCTGAAAAAAAAAGCATCCTTATGCTGCTTATTAGTGTTATTTATTTTCAGCAATAGATTATACTCACAAATTATATACACCGACGTCACGCCTGACGCTACACCAAATGTAACTTATCCTTTGGATTTAAATAATGACGCTATCGTTGATTTTATGATTCAATTCGGTTCAAGTGGTGGTGTGGCAACTGGTGTGATGTGTTACCCTCAAAATAACAACGCTTATGCAGGAGATTTTGCCGGTGGCTTACATTTACCATGGGCATTATCAACATCTAGTGCTATTTGCGCCTCACTGACAACCTGGTATGATTCTAATAATCCTGGTACAATGGGTTTGGGAGCAAGTACAGGTTACTGGCCGGGGGCAACAAATAAATACTTAGCACTAAAACTAGTGGTAGGCTCAAACACATATTATGGTTGGGCACGTTTAGATTTTCTGGCAATGTCCGGTTCGTTCACCATAAAAGATTACGCTTACCAAAGTACCCCAAATACTTGCATTCAGCCGGGACAAACCGTATCGGGTATTGATGAAAATACAAATAAAACTATTTCTTCTATCTTTCCCAATCCTTTTATTTCCTCAACAACTATACAAACAATTGCCAATCTTAAAAATGCAAGCCTCACAATTTGCAACTCATACGGGCAGACAGTAAAACAAATAAAAAACATATCGGGTCAAACAGTTTCTTTATGTCGCGACAATCTTTCAAGCGGAGTGTATTTCATTCGGCTGACAGAAGAAAATAAAATCATTGCAGTAGAGAAATTAATAATTGCCGACTGATACGGACTTATTTACTGCTTGATTTTGTTGTGAATAAACCTGGCATAGTCCCCGTTAAACTGTAAGAATCTCTATCGTATCTTTATCACAATTTCTTAGCGGACGTAATTTATAGTCCTTTTAACTGGCCATTTTCAAGATTTAGAAGGGCGGGAAATCCATACCTATTCCCTTTTGACGAACTTCTTTCAAAAATTTCAGTCAACAAAATTTACCTGTCTTTAATTAATTTTTCCATTACTCACTGCGGACAACCTCTTGTTTCTTTTTACATAGAACGCCACTTGATTTTTTCTTAGTAAATCCGAAACAAAGAAATACTAATTGGAGTAAACAATTTTTGCAACAATTTTGCGTTATACATCCGAAGTAACTAACCGGATATGAAAAAAACAATTTTAACTCTGACAGCTTTTCTGGCTTTTTCGTTTCAAACAAAAATGTTTGCACAAAAAAACAGATTCGATATTGCTTTTATAACCGGGCCAAATTATATATGGCTTGTAGGTAATAAAATTATTGAAGATTTTTATCGACCGACCATACGCTATTCCTCTGGCCTCAATTTGAACTACCATTTCCACAAAAGATTTTCATTAATGAGCGGGCTGCTTTATGAAAGGAAAGGGGCTGCTTCAAACATAATTGTCACTGATGTAACGGGTCACCAAACAGGTACCGCAAGGCTCAGCAACAATTTCGATTATTTAATTGTGCCATTAGCGGCTAGAGTTGCCTTTGGAAAAAAATTCAAAATGTTTCTAGGTGCGGGTGGATATGGCGCTTATCTTTTAAAGGCCACCAATGAACTTTCATCCGACATACTGCCACAAAGTAAAACCAGGATTGACAGCGTTTTTAAAAAATTTGATTTTGGCTTCCTGCTAAATTTTGGGGTTTCGGTTCCCATCTTTGAAAGAATTTCAATTTCACTGGAAGCACGTGACAACATTGGTTATTACAATATCGCGACGCCATCCGTTTTTCAGAATCAGCCGGTAAAAACAAGATCATTAAATGTTCTACTGGGTATTACATGGGCAGTCTCCAAAAGAAAGGTTTAAGTACAACAATCACTATATTACCTTATCCCATATTAAGAAATTATTGGTTATGTAAACAAGGGGACCTTATTTAGTTTACCCTAAATTTTTTATATCATTGCATAACAGGACACCATACTAATAAAGTCAGAAAGATAATGCCCTATATGTTAGTTATGAAAAACATACTCATTACCGGAGGAACGGGGCTTGTAGGTCGGCGTTTATGCCAAAAACTAAAAGAAAAAGGCTATACGCCAGCCCTGCTCAGCAGATCGGCCCCACTGAATTCTGAGATAAAAACTTATAAATGGGACCCAAACAAAAACGAAATAGATAAAAGGGCTCTTGAATGGGCAGACTGTGTTATTCATCTTGCAGGGGCTGGTATTGGTGATAGGTGGTGGACAAAACGTAGAAAACAGTTAATCGTTGAAAGCAGAATTAAAACCGGCGATTTAATTTTTGAGCAAATAGAAAAAACAAAGCACCCTTTAAAAGCATTTATTTCGGCCTCAGCCATTGGCTATTACGGCGCAGTTTCTTCGAACAAAGTATTTGGAGAACAAGACCTTGCGGCAACAGACTTTGTAGGAGAAGTATGCAGATTATGGGAACACTCCGCTGACAGATTTGAGAGGCTGGGGACAAGAACAGTTAAGTTGCGTATTGGTCTTGTGCTTTCGCCGCGGGGCGGCGCTCTTGAAAAGCTAGCCACCCCCATTAAGATGGGAATTGGCTGTGCCTTGGGTAGCGGAAATCAATATATGCCTTGGATACATATAGATGATTTATGCGATATGTTTATCAAGGCTACTGAAGACAGCGGGATGCGCGGCGCCTACAACGCGGTGGCCCCGGAGCACATAAACAACAAAAACTTCACAACTATTTTAGCAAAAATACTCCATAAAAAAATTTGGCTACCTCCTATACCCTCGTTCATCTTAAAACTCGCTTTTGGAGAACGTGCTTGTTTGTTTCTAACAGGCAGCAGGGTAAGTTCAGAAAAAATCTCTCGGGAAGGTTTTCAATTTAAATTTTCCAGTTTAAAAACAGCATTGTTGAATTTGTTAGAAAACAAAACTTAACAAAGGGTAATTCGACTTTCATTGCTGAAATCGAAAAATAAAAGGGACACCATCCTTTCCTGACAGATTGGAAAGACTTAATACCAAAACGCAATTTTGAATCAGTGTTTGATGCAGCGGAACAACATTCAAGTACTTTACTAAGAAACATAATCAACTTCTACCAGCTTTTACCCACCTGTCCGTGAAGGAAAAAAGTCAAGACAGCTTTTATTGCGGAAAGTCTTTTAGTTCTTTGATATTGTAATACTCCTCTACCTGTTCTAGTTTGCCATTACGCCTGAAAGAAACCTTGGTCTCCACAAAACCCTTGCAGTTTTTTTGATGACCCTCAAAACGCATATCCATCATGTCAGCTGATTTCATTTTTTCTATGATCCGTAGAATTTTGTAGGTACGCTTATCCACCCAAATTTGATTGGAGAGTAAATCATTTTTTCTGGCGCCAATTATATAAACCATCCGAAAGTTATAGGGTTGTTCTGAAACAACATCCAATTTATATCCTGCATTGTTCAGCCTTTTCAGAACATCTTCTATGTTTCTGTAATACATGCCTCCAATTAGTAAAAGCAAGGTATTGCTATCTGGTCTCATTTTCGTCAATTTATTTTCTTTGAAACTAAGAGCACTATCGTTCCTAAAAACAACAAAATTGCCCTTGAGTTCATCGCCAAAATTAATTTTGAATTTATCAGGAAACTGGATGACTTCATGCCACTCGGAGTTCCCTACAATACTATCATTTCTGTACAGCGTGTTTTTTTGTGAAAAGGAATAGGTTTTGCAAGGACCATGAAAGTATTTTGCGTGCATGATTTTTATTAACTCTGTAGCGGTCGCTGGTAACTTATTTTGAGCCAAGGAAGCTGAAAAATAAAAAACCAACATGATAAAACTAAAAATAAATTGTTGCATTTATATATATTTTCAAGGGTAAGATACAAAGATTTTCAGTGAATTCATAAGCGGAATTACCACGCTTATTTATAGTTTTGTAAAGTGGTTGAAGACTTTTCCGAACATATAAAATCAATTATTAAAACACTGCCAGAAACTCCAGGTGTATACCAGTATTTCGACCATGACAACACCTTACTATACGTGGGTAAGGCAAAGAATTTAAAAAAGCGGGTTTCTTCTTATTTTACTAAAGAGCACGACAGTGGTCGCTTGCGATTGATGGTAAAAAAAATAGTTGAAATTAAAACGATTAAAGTCAATTCTGAATTGGACGCTTTGTTATTGGAAAATAATTTGATAAAAAGTTTAAAGCCGCGCTACAATGTTAATCTACGGGATGATAAAACCTACCCCTGGATAATTTTAAAAAAAGAGAGATTTCCGCGTTTATTTTACACCCGGAAACAGATAAAAGACGGCAGCGAGTATTTTGGTCCCTATGCTTCGGGTAAATTTATGCATGCTTTACTTGACTTAGTAAGGCAAACGTATCCTTTAAGGACTTGCAGTTATGATTTAAGCCGCGAAAACGTCGAAAAACAAAAATTCAGACCTTGCTTAGAATTTCATATAGGTAAATGCAAAGCGCCCTGCGTAAATAAACAAGACGAAGAAGAATACAACCAAAACATTTCAGAAATACGACAAATTATTAAAGGCGATATCGGCTTTGCCCTGCGCGACATGAAGGACAAAATGAACCAGGCATCCGAAAAATACGAATTTGAAAAAGCGGAAATTCTGAAAAATAAAATTGACTTGTTAAGTGCGTTTCAAAGCCGTTCTACCATTGTTCATCCCTCTATTACGAACACCGATGTGATTCATCTTTTAAGTGATGAAAAAAGTGCGTATGCTCATTATTTCAAAATTATTAATGGTGCCATCATCAACGCTCAGACAATTGAAATAAAGAAAAAAATAGATGAAAGCGACGGAGAACTTCTATTGTTTGCAATTATGGAATTCAGAAACAGGTTTAATAGCACTAGCAAGGAGATTTTGGTACCGTTTGTTCCCGAAATAGAATTACCTGATTGCGAATACATCGTTCCAAAAATCGGCGATAAAAAACAATTGTTGGATCTATGCTACAAAAACGCCTTATCCTACAAACAGGAACGCGAAAAACAAATTGCACTGACTGACCCCGAGCGGCACACTGAAAGAATAATGAATCAGATGATGAAAGATTTGCGCTTAAAGGAGCAACCCAGACGTATTGAAGGATTTGACAATAGTAACATTCAGGGATCTTATGCCGTAAGCGCCATGCCAGTTTTTATCGATGGTAAACCCGCAAAAAAAGAATACCGTCACTTCAATGTAAAAATGGTAGAGGGTCCTAATGACTTTGCCACGATGGAAGAAGTTATTTCAAGACGCTATTCCCGTGTAGTAGAAGACAAATTACCCATGCCACAACTCATTGTGATTGATGGTGGCAAAGGGCAATTAAGCGCTGCTATGGAAAGTTTGCGCAAATTGGAGCTTGTTGGAAAAGTTGCAGTTATTGGCATCGCCAAACGATTGGAAGAAATTTTTTTCCCCGACGACCCTTTGCCTTTGTATTTAGACAAAAGAAGTGAAACGCTTAAAGTTATTCAACAAATAAGAGACGAGGCTCACCGCTTCGGCATCACCCATCACCGCAACAAACGCAGCCGCGAAACATTTAAGACTGAGTTAAATGAAATTAAAGGCATCAGTGATAAAACCGCCGAAAAATTATTGATTCAATTAAAAAGCGTAAAGAACATAAAAGAAGCTACTTTTGCAGAACTGGAAAAAATCATTGGCACATCCAAGGCAAAACTGGTAGTTAATTATTTTGAAGCCTCAAAAAATGAATAAATGAGAAATTCACTTTTTTTTATACTTTTTTTTATAAATGAAATTTTAAGCGGACAAAACAATGCCCGCATTTTTTCATCTGACGGAAAAACCTTTAAAGTATTTATATATGATAAATTGTATAACAAAACTCCGCAAGCCAGCGTATTACTTGAAAACATGACAAAAGACACTCTGTATCTCAAACTCGAATTTGAAAACAATCAAAAATTCGGAGCTACTATTTATCTTTTGGAAAAAGGAAAACCCACTAAAAACAAAGAATTTAATTATAAAGTTGAACTTACATCCAATAAACTAAGAGTAAATTATGCAGGAAATCACGAGGTCATTACTCTACCAAATCCTTTAGTGCCAAAGGAGCCGGTTATTGACACTACGTTGAAATATAAAAATACAAGACTCGGGCATTTTTGTGAATTAAAAAACGGGCAGCCGGAGTTTTATAATAATGTCCCTAAAACCGGTAAATGCCTTGAGCCTATGAGTAACACTTACATTAATTATGTAAATCTGCTGATGAGCAAAGCTCAGGTTCCTGAGACTAAATTTGACATTGCTGAAAATACCTGTAAAAACAACTGTTTAAACGTGGAACAATTAAACAAGTTATTGGTACATATTGAGTTCGAAATTGAGAAACTGAAGTTGGTTAAACTCGCCTATTCACATATAACCGACAAAGCAAATGAAAAAAACTTAACCCAAACCTTTAAATTAGAAGTTTCAAAAACAGAGCTATTTTCACTATTAAAAAGGCTTTCAGAGCACAAAGAACAAATAACCTCTGATTGTGTAAATCCAGCTACGGCAGTGGAAATTGGCGCCTTCCGTCAGTCCTTGTCTGCGCCCGCGAATGATGCGGAGAAATTTGCCTTACTTAAAAAAACATACGATATCAGATGTTACAGTACAAAGCAAATACAAACTGTTTTAGAGGTATTTACGAAGGACAGGGAAAAATTGGATGCTGCGAAATTATTGTATTTTTATTGCACGGATAAAAGCAGTTATACCGATTTAAAAAAGGTATTTGATTACACCACCGCCGCTGCGGACCTAAATGAATTTATAGAAAAACAACAAAAATAAATTAATGCAAACATCCACTAAACCAATCCTTTCTCCTCTTACATTTTCAGAAAAAGTTGTTGAAGTTGGTAGCATAAACGCTCAGGAGATAATTGACATCTACACCACTCATTTTAAAATGGATCTGGCATCTCATTTCAAAAATTGTGAGAAAATAAAAATATTAAAATGTGAGGACACGGGGTATATGTTTTATTATCCCTTTAATACCGAAGGGGACGAAAGTTATTATGCCTTAATGGGGCAATTCGATTGGTATTATAATCCATCACGCTGGGAGCATACAAAAGCTTTAGAGCTGATTGACAAAAATCAAATGGTTCTTGAAGTTGGAGCTGGTTCAGGTTTCTTCCTAAAAGAACTTAAAAACAGAAATATTTCTTTTGTGGGATTGGAGTTAAATGGCAAAGCCATAGAAGAAGGCAAAAAGATGGATGTTCAAATGAAAAAAGAATTTGTGCAGGAGCACGCAAAAAAAAACGAGGAAAAATACGATTGCGTTATTTCTTTTCAGGTTTTGGAGCATATTGCCCAACCTTACGAGTTTCTGAAGGCTAAAGTTGCCTGTTTAAAACCCGGGGGTAAGTTGATAATTGGTGTACCCAATAACGACTCTTATATGAAAGATAATAAAATGTACAGTAAAGTATTAAATATGCCCCCTCATCACATGGGTCTTTGGAAATTCGAGTCTTTAAAATCACTTGAAAAACTATTTCCCGTTGAACTTAAGGAGGTAGATTATGAACCTTTAGTGGGCGGTAATGTGGATGTTTATATGTGGAATAGAGTGAATCAATTTTTCTTAGGCATAAATTTCTTTAATAGCCTTATATGGAAACTCAAGTTACACCACCTTATCCGTTATTTTTTGCTTAAAAGAGCGCACCATATAAGAGGAAATTCCATGCTCGCCGTCTTCCAAAAAAGAGGCTAATCTCTTATATCGAACTTATAATTGAGCATCTATCGGCTATTGGAGAGTAATTAACAATTAGCTTAAATGGCCCTTTTTTTTTATTTTTAGAAGCTATCTTAACATCAGAATTAAGACATAATAAAAGCAAGGAAATACGACAAAAAGATAAATGCAAATGAATTTTATAAGGAGAGGGGTAATTAAAATATGATTCCGGTAACGAAAGCTTTTTTACCCCCAAAAGAAGAATATGAAAAATATCTTGACGGAATTTGGAAAAACTCTTGGCTAACCAATTATGGCCCCCTTGTTACTGAGTTAGAAAAAAAACTACAAGAATTTGCTGCTGTGGAACATTTGGCGTTTTGCACCAACGGAACCATAGCGATTCAAATAGCACTGAAAGCGCTTGAAATAACTGGTGAGGTAATTACCACACCCTTCTCCTACGTAGCCACAACCAATTCCATTCTTTGGGAAAATTGCAAACCCGTTTTTGTAGATATCAGAGAAGATGATTTTTGCATAGATGCCACTAAAATTGAAGAAAAAATTACGGAAAAAACACAAGCTATTTTAGCAGTACATGTATATGGATTTCCCTGTGACGTAGAAGCGATCGAAAAAATCGCCAAAAAACATAATTTAAAAGTGATTTATGATGCCGCACATGCCTTTGGTGTAAATTATAAAAACAAATCCTTGCTTTCTTATGGTGATGTAAGCACTTGTAGTTTTCACGCAACAAAATTATTTCACACGGTGGAAGGGGGAGCCATTGTCTCAAATAAGGTAAATGCCGAAAAAGTTAAGTTGTACCAGACCTTCGGTCATTCGGAAGATGACTACTTTTGTATAGGAATTAATGGAAAGAATTCTGAATTTCATGCAGCCATGGGCTTATGCAATTTAAACTGGGTGGGAAAAATTATTGAGAAAAGGAAAGAAATTTCAAATAAGTACGTTGAACTTTTAAAATTCGGAAACACACTTTCCCAACCAAAGTCAGTTCTTAATTTTGAATATAACTATGCCTACTTCCCTGTTATTTTTAATTCAAAAGAAAAAATGCTTCTAGTAAAAGAAGCACTCAGATTAAATGGCATTAACACAAGAAGGTATTTTTACCCTTCGTTAAATAAGTTACCTTTTATACCATATCAGCCCTGTCCTTTGTCTGAGAATATTTCTTCAAGAGTTCTTGCTTTGCCTTTATATTATGATTTGCAAGAAAAGGACATAAATAAAATAAGTGCGCTCATAAATTCAAATTTATGAGAAAAGTCAATTTAATTGAGTGATTACATAAATTATTATTATTTAACTTAGCAATAGCTAAAAAGGAATTGAAATTAAATAGTATTATGACAAAGGAATATAACACTACAACCACTCACGACAATATCATGCATGAAAAAGGGTGGGCTGTTTTTAATGAAATTGTTGATTTGGAATTAATAGAGAAATTAACTAAGGATTTAGAGAGTTCATATAAAATCAGGAGACCTATACAAGAAAAAAACGGAGTTGCAGCTAATACCGCAGGCACTTCGCATCATCTGCTAGCGGACGGAAAAAGTTTTTTCGAATTTCTATCCCGCTTATACCTCGACAACGAAATTAAAAGCTATTTTGATGGCAACTATATATTAAATACCTATGGTGGGAACCTTAATTTGCGTGGTCAACATACGTATGCCAGTAATGTTCATCGGGATGTCAGAACCTACACATCCGATATTAAATTACTCTTAAATATTTTAGTTGTTTTAGACGATTTTACGTTAGATAATGGAGCAACCTATCTATTAAGCGGTTCGCATCTAAAAAAAGATAAGCCAAGTGAAACTTACTTTTTTGATAATGCCGAAAGAGTTTTAGCCAAAAAGGGAAGCATAGTGCTATGGGATGCAAACTTATGGCATGCAGCCGGTGAGAATAAAACCGACGGCCCCCGCAGAGCACTTAGCCTTATTTATTCAAAGCCATTTATGAAACAACAATTTGATTATTGCCGCCACATTGGTTTTGAACAGATTGAAAACATGCCTCCGGGGCTGCGGCAAGTCTTGGGATATAATTCGAGAACGCCAACAACATTAGAAGAATGGTATCAGCCGTTAGAAAAACGGTTTTACAAAAGCGACCAGGGATAATTTTATGTGATAGAAATATGAACAGCGAAAAAACGAAGCGAAACTACAATCAGGAATACAAAGACAATACCAGAAAATACGCGTATGACTTTGATTATACCCTAAGAGACTTTATGGTAAGAACTTTTCAACCCTTTTTTTTGAAGGGAAAGGCTTTGGAAATGGGATGCTATCTTGGCGAGTTTACCAAAAAAATAATGAAACATTATGATGATGTAACAGTAATTGAAGCTTCAGATGAATTGATTGCACAAGCAAAAGAGAACGTAGGCCCCTCGGTTAAATTTATTTACTCAACATTTGAAGAAGCAAACATAACTGAAAAGTACGACTGCATTTTTTTGATGCATACCTTGGAACATCTGGATAATCCAATTGAAATTCTTAAAAAAATAAATTCCTGGTTATCAGAAACGGGTCGATTATTTTTAGTTGTTCCTAATGCAAATGCGGCTTCGCGTCAAATTGCAGTTAAAATGGGATTAATTCCTTATAACACCGCCGTAATTGAATCAGAAAGACTTCACGGACATAGATGTACCTATAATTTAGACACTCTGGAAAACGAAGCCAGGCAAGCAAATCTGAAAATAATAAATAAAGGGGGCGTTTTTTTTAAAGCTTTGTCAGGCTCACAATATGATGACGCTCTAAAAGCAAAGGTAATCACCCCCGCGTACCTTGAAGGATGCTATCAATTGGGAATGATTTATCCCGACTTATGTTCCAGCATTTATTTAATTTGCGAAAAAGGTTAAGTTTGTTTTTTATACCTCTATTGATGAAAACAATTGCTGTAATGCAGCCCTATTTTTTACCCTATTTGGGCTATTTTCAGTTAATAAAAGCGGTTGATGTCTTTGTTGTATATGACGATGTAAATTTCATCAACAAAGGTTGGATTAACAGAAACTTTATCCTTGGAAGAGATCAAAAACAACTATTTACACTTCCACTTAATAAAGCAAGTCAAAACAAATTAATAAACGAAATCGAACTTTTTGACTTTAATCAGTTTAAAAATAATTTCAAAAAAACACTGGAATTTACCTATAAAAGAAGCCCTTATTACACCTCTGGTATTGGGTTGGTTGATCAAATTTTGGAATACAAAGGGGGTAGTTTAACCCAACTCATTCTGCATAGTTTTGAAATTCTTTTAAACTATTTTGATATTCCTACACGGCTGGTAACCAGCTCGTCTATGTACGAAAACAAACATTTAAAAGCTCAGGAAAGAATCATCGACATCTGTGAAAAAGAAAAAGCCACAAATTACATTAATCCTATTGGTGGATTGAATCTTTATTCAAAAGAAAAGTTTGAAGATAAGGGAATTGGCCTTAATTTTATAGAAACAAAGGAATTAATGTACTCACAAACGGGCAACAGTTTTACTCCCTATCTTTCAGTAATTGATGTCATAATGTTTAACTCACAAAAAGAAATCATCGAATTGTTAAAA
>CALMND010000091.1 GCA_937868565.1 uncultured Bacteroidota bacterium
ACGCTTCACGGAATCTTTCCTGTGTATCCGCAAATGTTCCGGTTTCGTTATATTTATGTAGGTTGGGCACTAACGGGCTTCCGATTTTGCCCCCGATCGATTCAATTGCTCGGACTGTGAGTGGCGATCCATCACCGAAATTAATAACAGGTAATTTTAAAAATGGTAAAATACATAAGGTGGTTGGTGATTTTGCGGTTCTTTTTCGAAATACGTCTACTATCTCGGGGGATACAGTGAGGTTGATGCGGACATCGTCTAAAACCTATACAGCTTGGGCGCCGCCTCCCAATACTCCAACTTGGCAGGAAAAATATAGTGATAGTTATGGTTTTGTAAGAGATAAAGGGGTTTTTTATAGTGCTACGAATTATACCGCAGCCGGTTTCGGTTATGGAACGGATTATGAGTTTTGTGTGGCACCAAAGGTATACTATGACCTTCAGGCAAGCTACGTTTTCCCAACAAATATACCGGCATCTCCTGATGTAGTTTGTACATTTGAACAAATGGTTTTTAAAAACACTTCTTCGTGCCGTTGGTCGCATAGGATGTATAACCTCAACGAGTTTTACAGGAAATGGAACTCCAATTTAGCACCCTTTGTTGCTCCTGCTCCTACCGGAGGCTGGCCTAGTGATTCAGCGCTAACCTGGTATTTCGAAATGGAGGACGCTCAGGCTAACGAACGTAAATTTTTACCTTTGGGTGGTGGAAATAACCAAATTGTTTTTGCCACTGATTCAGCTCATAAGACCTATGATGGGCAGGATGATACCACCTGGTGTTTTACTGATAATGAATTCAGGGCACATTTCACAGGTATGTCTGTGTATGGCACTGGAACGAGATTGGATTTTCCAAACCCAAATTACGCCATGAAATTTACGATTTGTACTAAATATTGTAATGGAGATGCGCTTGGCTTAAATAGTGGGGCATTAAATAAAGTTAAAGTTTTCCCAAATCCTGTAAATAACAGTAAGACTGCTGTAACGGGTTTAACTGGTGTAAACACAATTACTGTTCATGATATGCTTGGAAGGCTTGTTTCAACGGATGTTTCCGATAAACAAACATTCTTACTTGATTTGAGTAAACATCCAGCCGGAAATTATCTCATTCGAATAACTGATTCAAGTCTGCAAACCAAAGCGGTCAAGGTTATCAAACAGCCTGAATAGCATTAGCAAAAGCGCCCCTTAAATGGGGCGTTTTTATTTAAAGAGTTTTGATTTTTATTCTTATTTTTGGTATCCTAATAAACATTTATGAGATTGATTGAATTCAGAGAAGCTTTACGTGAGGCAATGTCGGAAGAAATGCGCCGTGATGACAAAATATTCTTAATGGGTGAAGAAGTAGCTGAATACAATGGCGCTTACAAAGTAAGCAAAGGTATGTTAGCCGAATTTGGTTCAAAAAGAGTTATAGATACTCCAATTGCCGAATTAGGCTTTGCTGGCATTGGAGTAGGGGCCGCAGCGAATGGATTGAGGCCAATTATCGAATTTATGACATTTAATTTTAGTTTGGTTGCGATTGACCAGATTATTAATAGTGCGGCCAAAATGCATAGCATGAGTGGTGGACAGTACAGCGTTCCAATTGTATTCAGAGGCCCAACCGCCAGTGCTGGCATGTTAAGTTCTCAACACTCCCAGGCATTCGAAAATTGGTACGCCAACTGTCCTGGCTTAAAGGTAGTTGTACCTAGTAGTCCATACGATGCCAAAGGTCTTTTAAAAAGTGCAATCCGCGATAATGATCCTGTTATTTTTATGGAAAGTGAGCAAATGTACGGTGATAAAGGAGAGGTTCCGGAAGAAGAATACATAATTCCTATTGGTTTAGCTGATATTAAGAAGCAGGGAAGTGATGTCACTATTGTTTCTTTCGGCAAAATATTGAAAGTGGCCATGGCAGCAGCAAAA
>CALMND010000092.1 GCA_937868565.1 uncultured Bacteroidota bacterium
AGTAATTATGACGAGCAGATGTTGCAGGAAGGTGGATATCCGAAACGGTTGAAGAAACGTATCAGCGGCGGGCGAGGACATATTTCCAATGTAGAGGCATTGGAGCTTTTCAAAAAATACAAAGCCGGATACCTGGATACAGAGGGTAACATGCCCCTTGGGTTTAAGTACACGTACAACTCATTTGATTTTTACAATGGCTATGCATTGGTTACCCTGGATAACCCCCAACTCACAAAAGCTATCATTGATGTTAATGGAAAAATAATCAGGGAACTGCTCTATTACACTGATCCGTATGTAAATTCCGACGGAACCATTGTTTACCAGCCCAAAAACCAGGATGGCTTACAGGTTCTCAATTACGATGGAAAAATAATAATCAGGGAAGCTATGTACCAGAGCATTTCAGCATTTAGCAGCAACCGGGCTTATGTTGAGTTTTATGCTGATGGCTCGCAGCAATCGGGGTTCATAAATCGAAAAGGCGAATTGGTTATTGTTCGGAAAGACTAGCACTCAGAAATATCATAACCATGAAATAGCCCCCGCAAGCGAGTCAGGCTAAGAGTTAAATATGGGCACGTAAACCGAAATGATTATTCTCATGGCATTCCCGATTGCTATCGGGACCATGCGACCAGTAAAAAATACCTGCGAAGCAAGCGTTAATACCACTGAAAATAAGCAATGAATTAATATATTAATAACAGATGAAAACAGTATATATTAAAAAGGGATATGATTTCTCACCTAATTCATCAGTTTTTGTATGGGTAGGTACATTAAAAAGAAAATTGAATGAATTTGACTATGCAGAGATTCTTATTGAAGATGGGCAACATATCCACGCACAACAAATGTGGTGCAGATCAAAAAAAATAGATTTTAGTGAATTGGAAGATAAAAGAAAATATATTGTAAAACCTATGCTTAATAAAAATGTTGCGTCGATAATTTTGGCTTTATTTAGCATTGATGTATTAGGATATAGCTTTCTTAAATTAGATTTCTTTAAATACTTTGTTGGGTTGATAGGATTATATATTTTTTTTTGGATTACAATTGGTAGCCAAAGGTATCTTAAAATAAGGCCTATTGGGGAATGAGATATATTCTTGATTTAAAAAAGACCCAATTCTTCATTTTAATACTATCTATTTATTTATCAATTGGTTTTTGGAAGATATATTTTTACTATGGTGAAGATATAATTCTAAGTACACTTGGGCAACAGATATCTTATGAAAATGGATTAAAGATTTATTATGATTTTTTGAAACATAAATGGATAGGTATATTAGCTATTCCTTTGTTAACTATAATTAGAGTACTATACACTACCATTGCATTATTCATAGGGGACTATTTTTCGAATGAAAAAATTGGATTTAGATTTTGTTTTAATGTCAGCCTTAAAGCTGAAATAGCCTTTGTGTTATTGACAATTACAAGTTTGATTTTCATAGAGTTTGTCTGGCAGATAAACACATTAACTGATTTGAGCATTATTCCGTTGTCGCTTTTACACTTATTTATAAAAAGCAGTTACCCTGCTTGGAGTGGAGCAATTCTATCAATTTTGAACTTATGGGAAATCATCTATATGATATTAATATCTGTCTTTTTAGGCTATTATAATAATAAAACCTTTTTTAAAAATATTGGATTTACTCTTTCTACTTACGGGGTAGCCCTTCTTTTCTGGATCGTAATTTTAACCTACATAGCAATAACACTTACTTGATATGAAAACCATATTTAAATACTTTGTTATCCTACTTGTATTGTCGGCACTTACAGTGCTGATTTATAAAACAATAGTGAAATTAAATTATAAAGAAGCAGTTAAAGAAAGGATCACAACCTTGCCTGGAATGAGAATGCTAACCGCAGATAGCATTTCTTTCAGCATTGCCAACCTTGTAAACGATAAATACCTTGTTCTTGTTTGGTATAATACCGGTTGCGAGCATTGTCAATATGAAGCGCAGGAATTCAGAAAAAATCCGGGCAGCTATGGCCTTACGCAAATACTATTGGTATCCGGTGAGCCACTCAGTGATATTCGCAAATTTGGTAAAACTTATGGCGTAGATACGCTTCAATATTTAAAACTTATGCATTGTGATTTCCAGGCATTTTTTAATACGTTTGGGACAACTTCGGTTCCTTCAATCTTTATTTATTCACCTGATGGCAGACTATTAAAGCAATACAATGGCGAAACCAAACTGGAAGCAATAACAAAATACTTGAAGTAGTTTTGCATGACACCTACCGAAAAACATATTTCCCGCACTCATTCACTCCAACTCGAACAGCGCGATTGTGGTGTCGCCTGCCTGCTTAACCTTATGCGTTATTATGGTGGCAACAGTACCATTGACGAATTGAGGCGTTTATCCGGCACTTCGGTTACAGGAACCACTTTATTGGGGTTAAAACAGGCTGCCGAAAAAATCGGTTTCGATGCCGAAGGTTGCGAGGCTGATATTCCGGCATTACTTGAACATGGGCAACCGGTAGTATTACATGTATTGATTGAAGGTAACCAGCAACATTATATAGTATTCTACGGAAAAGATTTAAAAAACGGCAGCGATAAATATATACTTGGCGACCCTGCTAAGGGAATAATTCATGTTACTAACGAAGAACTAAATAAAATATGGGTATCGAAAGCATGTCTTACCCTTACGCCAAACGGGAATTTCACCAAGGAAAAAGTTGTAAAAAAGCGCAAACAGAAATGGATTTTAGAGCTTATTAAAGAAGATTATTCTATTTTGGGTGTGGCCGCCGTTCTTGGGCTCATAATTGCAGGGCTTGGTCTTTCGATGGCCATATTTTCGCAAAAGCTTATTGATGTAATTATTCCACAAAAAAACCTTCTTCGTTTAAATATGGGTATTATCCTTCTTCTGGTGTTGCTTTTGTCAAAAGAAGGATTCCAGTACCTTCGGCAATATTTACTTATTAACCAGGCCAAAGATTTTAACACCCGCATTATCGGTTATTTTTATTCCCGCCTATTAAACCTGCCAAAGCTCTTTTTCGATACACGTAAAATTGGCGAACTCACTGCAAGATTGAACGATACCTCACGCATTCAACGGGTTATCAGCCAGATAGCAGAAACAATAGTAGCCGACATTATGATGGTGCTGGCATCCTTATGTTTGTTGTTTGTTTACAAATGGGAAGTAGCCATGGCCA
>CALMND010000093.1 GCA_937868565.1 uncultured Bacteroidota bacterium
ATTGCTTTGTTAAAAGAGCGTTTGCGCGAAATAGACAAACAGATGGCAACCCAGCGTAAAAATCGTGGTGAAATGGTACGGGTGGCTTTGGTGGGGTATACCAATGTGGGGAAAAGCACGGTTATGAATTTATTAAGCAAAAGTACCGTTTTTGCGGAAAATAAATTATTTGCCACTTTAGATACAACGGTTAGGAAAGTGACGATTGACAATTTGTTTTTCCTGTTAAGCGACACAGTAGGTTTTATTCGTAAACTACCTACTCAGCTAGTTGAAAGTTTTAAATCAACTCTAGACGAAGTGCGCGAGGCAGATTTATTGGTGCATATAGTGGATATTTCCCATAAAAATTTTGAGGAACACATTCATGTAGTGAAACAAACACTTCAAGACATTGGTGCTGGCGATAAGCCAACCATTTTAGTTTTTAATAAAATTGATGCTTTTACATATACGCATAAAGAGGAAGATGATTTAACGCCTACAAGCCGAGAAAATCTTACGCTGAATGAAGTGAAAAAAACCTGGATGAAAGGACTTAATAAACCTTGTCTATTCATCAGCGCTCAGAATAAGGAAAATATTGATGAGCTCAAGAAAACGCTCTACGATATGGCAAAGGCTCTGCATATAAAACGCTACCCTTATAATAATTTGTTTTATTGATACCAAGGCAAGATTAAAGGGAAACAATACGGCAAGACTCAAAAAGACAAGAAGTTCAAATGGATATCCGATTTATACCAGCAACACAACAAGACCTTTCTTTAATAGTTGGGACGTATAATTCAACTATTCCTTCACGGCTTGCTACCGCTGATTTGGAAGCCGTAAGTGTTGAAAGCAAAGTAACCTGGTTTGATGCGCATGATGAAGATAAAAGACCCTTATGGCTTGTTATCTGCAATGGCGATTATGCGGGTTGGATGAGTTTTAATTCCTTTTACGGTCGACCCGCCTATGACGGAACGGTAGAAGTTAGCATTTACCTGGAAGAAAAATTCAGAGGCCAAGGAATAGGAAAATCCTGTTTAAAAAAGGCCATAGACGCTGCTCCGAAGTATAAAATTCACTCACTTCTGGGTTTTATTTTTGGACATAATACTTCAAGTTTACAGCTTTTCTACAGGTTCGGTTTTAAGAATTGGGCTGTGTTGCCCGAAGTTGCTAATATGCATGGCGTAATGCGGGATTTGGTAATTGTGGGGCTGAAGGTGTAAATTTTATAGACATCTTTTGGCCAAAATCTTTCCATTTTTATACCAAAAACTGTAAAGAATTGTTATTAGATTTGTTAAATTCAACATTCTATGGGAAAACTATCAAATAGGGTCAACAGTATTTCTGAATCACAGACAATCGCCATGGCTCGAAAGAGTCGCGAGTTAAAAGCCAAGGGAATAGATATTATTAGTTTGAGCCTCGGGGAACCAGATTTTTCTACACCACAAATAATTAAAGACGCGGCTAAAAAGGCCATAGACGATAATTTCAGTTACTATACCCACGTTTCTGGCTATTTGGAATTACGCGAAGCTATTTGTACCAAATTTAAACGAGATAACGGCTTGCAGTATGCTGCAGATGAAATTGTTGTTTCTACAGGTGCCAAGCAAAGTATTGCCAACGCGGTATTATGTTTGGTCAATCCCGGCGACGAGGTCATTATTCCAGCTCCATTTTGGGTAAGTTATTTGGAGATTTTAAAATTAGCTGAAGGCAAACCTGTGTTTATTGACACGGATATTAGTTCTGATTTCAAAATTAGTCCCCAACAACTCGAAAAAGCTATTACACCCAAAACCAAATTAATTATGATTAGCACGCCCTGTAATCCAACGGGTAGTGTTTACAACAAGGAAGAATTAAAAGCATTGGCAGAAGTCATTGCGAAACACGACGATTTATATGTAATTAGCGACGAAATTTATGAACATATTAATTTTATTGGCGGGCACGAGAGCTTTGCTCAGTTTGACTTCATAAGAGACAGAATTATTACAATTAACGGCATCTCCAAAGGTTTTGCCATGACCGGATGGCGCGGTGGAATCATGGCAGCTCCTAAATGGATTGCACAAGCCTGTGACAAAATGCAAGGGCAATTTACATCCGCCCCGAGTAGCATTACGCAAAAAGCCATGCATAAAGCTATGGAGTTGGATTATGACACCTATATCAAACCGATGCGGGATGCTTTTCTCAAAAGAAGAAATCTGGTTTTAGAATTAATGAAAAATATCCCGGGATTAAAAACTAATGTTCCTCAAGGAGCTTTTTATGTTTATCCTGAAGTGTCTTATTATTTCGGCAAAAAGTATAACGAACATACTATCAATAACGCTACCGACCTTTCTCTGTTTTTGCTTGATGTGGCTTATGTAGCGCTGGTTCCCGGTGCAGCATTTGGAGAAGATAGATACATAAGGTTTTCTTATGCAACGGATGAGGAAAATTTAAAAGAAGCTTTAAAACGGATGAAGGAAGCTCTGGCAAAACTTCAGTAATTTTTTTGAGGATGAAAAAAAAATCAATTAAGAAAGAACACATTCGCGAAATTTTCAAAAATTTCAATACACTTAACGCATTGATTATTGGAGATGTAATGGTGGACAATTATTTGTGGGGAAAAGTAAACCGCATATCACCGGAAGCACCTGTGCCGATTGTAACCGTAGCTAAAAAAGAACGAAGACTGGGAGGTGCCGCTAATGTTGCTCTTAATATTCAAGCACTGGGAGCCAATCCCATTCTATGTTCGGTAATTGGTGTTGATATTGAAGGACAGGCTTTTTTAGATTTGTTGAAGACGCAAAAACTAAGTCAGAAAGGAATTCTGAAATGCCGCGACAGAATTACAACCGTTAAAACCAGAATTATAGGTAACAACTCACAATTGTTGAGAGTGGACGATGAGGTTGAAGAAGATATTACTCCTTCTGAAACGCAACAACTTTTGACGTTGATTTCATATATTATAAATCACGATAAAATTGATGTCATAATTTTTGAGGATTATAACAAAGGACTGATTAATGCAAAATTAATTTCTAAAGTTGTTGAGCTGGCGAAAAGTAAAGGTATACCAACCTGCGTAGATCCAAAAAAGAAAAATTTTAATGCCTATAAGGGGGTAAGCTTATTTAAACCCAATTTGAAAGAACTGCGGGAAGGGATGAAGCTTGATATTGGAAGTGAAAATATTAATGAGTTGCAAAGAGCCGTAAGCAGTTTCAGGGTCAAACAAAAAACAGATACCGTTTTGGTTACCTTGGCGGAAAAGGGTGTTATCACTAATTCCAGAAAAGTAAAAGAACATTTGCCCGCGCATATCCGAAGTATCGCAGACGTCAGCGGTGCCGGCGATACGGTTATTAGTGTCGCCTCACTTTGCAGGGCCTTAGATTGTAGTGATATTTTGACCGCCGCTATTGCAAATCTTTCCGGTGGCTTGGTTTGTGAGCAAATCGGTGTTGTGCCGGTTAACAAGGAGCAGTTGTTGGAAGAGGCTTTGAAATTGGATTTTGTGCGGTAGGTTTTTCAACCAAAAGGGACCGGGACACGGAAGCACTGAAAATAGACTAAATTCTAATAATAAACTTTGAAATATACAGAGAAGGAATACAATGCTTTAACAGAGTTAGTAATTAAGTTAGCTATTGAGATTCATAAGGAACTTGGGCACGGTTTGTTGGAATCCGTTTATGAAACTTGCCTAGTAAAACTTTTGAAAGATGAAGGAATACGAGTTAAAACTCAAGTGAAAGTACCCATTGTTTTTAGAAATGAAAAGTTAGATAAGGATTTTATTATCGATATTCTTGTAGATGAGGTTTTGGTGCTTAAAATAAAAGCAGTGGAAAAAATCCTACCAGCTCATGAAGCTCAACTCCTCACCTATTTAAAGCTTTCAGGTAAAAAATTAGGTTTACTCATCAACTTTGATGCAGACATATTAAAAAATGGGTTAAGAAGAAAAATCAATGGAAGCTTAAACGAGTGACCACTATTATTGTTACATATCGTACTACCTATCTCAGTGCCTCTGAGCCCCAGAGTCTCTGTGTTCTTAATAATTTAACTTTACCTCAAGAATGAAGCACAACAATGTAACCCCATATAATACCAACGAGGAAAAAAAAGAACAGGTAGCCCATATGTTCGACAACATAGCTAACCGTTATGATCTCCTGAACAGCATCCTGTCGCTTGGCATACACAAGGGTTGGAGAAAGAAATGTGTAAATTTATTGAAGAACAAGAACCCAAAAACGATATTAGACGTAGCCACGGGAACGGGCGACTTCGCCGTTGAATGTGTTAGATTAAATCCCGAAAAAATTGTTGGCATAGACATCAGCGAGGGAATGATGGAGATGGGCCGTAAAAAATTAAAAGAATTAAAACTGGATGCTCTCATTAGTTTAGAATACGGAAATGCAGAAACCGTTAATTTCACAGATAATTCTTTTGACGCGATTGTCGTTGGTTTTGGTGTAAGGAATTTCCAGAATCTGGAAAAGGGTCTTGCCAATTTGCACCGTATTTTAAAACCTGGGGGACAATTGGTGATACTTGAATTTTCATATCCCAAAAACAAATTAGTGAAGTCACTTTACAACTTTTATTTCTCTTATATCACTCCGTTTATCGGGAGAATATTTTCAAAAGATACCCGAGCATACAGTTACCTGACCGAGAGTGTAAAGGCCTTTCCGAATGATGAAAACTTTACGGCTATTCTCAACAAACTTAATTATAAGAATACATCGTATGAAAGTTTAAGTTTTGGGGTGGCGGCAATTTATTTAGGTGGAAAGTAGTCTCCTTTATTATGCAAAATCAAAATCCCCCCTCAAAATTTGAGGGGGGATTTTTGGTTTAAGTACTTGTTAAACTGTTACTCTATCGCTATTATCATTAAAAAGTACATCAATTAGCGCCTTAATTAATGGGTCTTAAACTGACAATTTTAAGTCCAAATCTATTTTTCCTTACCAGTTACTTTCATAGCTAGTTTCCTAAAGTGCCTTCCAAGTCTCCTAAAAGTGCTTTTAAACTTCCTTGATGAAAAATAAAGAGAATAAATGTTGCAAGTTCATGACCCGAGGTGAAGATTTAAAATTTAAAAACGATAAAAAAATAGAGAAGGGTTCGAAATCTAAAATTAGTCGAATAAGATCAGACTCTTTACAAAAGTCGTTGTTTCTCAATCAACGGCAGGATAAGCTCTACTCGGGTGCCCAAACTTTCGCCCCTTTCATCCAATTTATCTATTACGTTAACACTACAGTTTATCTTTAAAGTTTCGCGCATGAGCTCAGCGCGTTGCTTCACAA
>CALMND010000094.1 GCA_937868565.1 uncultured Bacteroidota bacterium
TTCAAACTTATTGGTATTACTATTCCACCATCCGCCACGAAAATCTAAATTACCCGCTACATTACTTTGTTGCACACCAGCAGCATTATAGGTTACTAATGGTACGCCGGGACTTCCTCCTGCAATTGCATAATACATACTAAATTGTGGATTCCAAACTACACCCATTGGCGTGGTTCCTGCTCCGCTTAGTTGCAAAGCACCTTGTGCCACCGTACCAGCTGCAAGTACATTACCTCCAGGAGGTGTTGCTTCTGCATAATAGGTAGTGGTTGCGCCAGGGGTAACCGAAAAATTGGCGCCGCTAGCACTTGTACCAATAGCAACACCACCTGATGGTGTTGTAAACCAACTTATTGTATTACCCGCTGAGGTTCCATTTAAGTTAGACGAACTGCCCAAGCAAATGGTGGCAGGTGTTGCTGTAACAGGTGTAGGAGGGGCAGGTGAGGCATTTATTGTAAACACCCCAACGCTTGTAGCTGTGCCACCTGGTGTAACTACTGCTATAGTTCCTGTAGCTGCATTATTAGGCACTGCTGTAATTTGTGTAGGACTGTTTACCACAAATGAAAAGGCATTTGTTCCGCCGAAAGTCACTGCTGTTGCACCAGTAAAATTGGTACCTGTAATTACAACAGAAGCTACTTGTCCACATCCTGAATTGGGTGTGAAAGACGCGATAGTAGGTGCCGGAAAAGTACATGAAGAGCATCCATAGGCTAAGGTTGATGCATAGGCTGCAGCACAAGGACAGCAACCACTTATATAAACCCGATAAGTTCCTGTTGTAGGGCATGTCCATGTAATTTGTGAAGATAAGCCACAAAAGTCATCATTGCTAGTCAAAGCAACTCCCAAATTATCGGCAATCGTTAAATAGGTATCACCTCCGCCAACACCACCGTTGCTACAATATGTAAAAACATAAGTACCTCCGGCTACTGCCGTAAAATTATAATAAAATGTGGACCCACCAGGGTGTGCGATTGTCTGATAAACAGGCGAAATCGTATTGAGGGTGCCTTGCTGGGGACCTGTAACACATTGTGCAGATGCATCACCTAATTTCAGTAATGAGACCAGTATGGTCAACAACAAGACTCTGAATAAATTTAATTTTCTCATGTTTTGTATTTTAGGTTGTTATTTGGTTGCGTTTTTTAATTGATTATTATAGGAAGGTCCGTTATTAATTAAGTCAAGATGATTTACATAATCCTCACCATAGACTCCATATAGAGATTTTTTACGGATACAACGAGAAGCATTCACGTCAGCAATATTCTTTTGTAACTGTGCTAAGACCTTTGGGTTTGTGATAGAATAATTTTTCCCAAATAGTTCAGTCAATTGGATATTCAATTCTTCACAACCTTGAATCGCGTTCATTTTTGTTTGAATACTTGTAACTTCTTTACCGGCCACAACCTGCTGTGATGAACGATTCTGTGCAGTTATATTCATCGAAAACAACCACATTAAAATAAAAAATAGTGAGAGATGCTTCATTTGTTAAAAAATTTAGAGTATAAATATATTCACATTTCGTTACCAAACAAATTTTTAGCGATTATTCTTTTAAAAATTTCTGTGAAACCAGTTAACGAAAAAAGCCTCCCTTGCTTAAGGGAGGCTTTTTGTAATACTCTAAATACTCAGTACGAATATCTCAGTACCGACATTAGTCGTTCTTCTTCACTTTGCTGGTATGGCTTAGTGTGTTGTTTTCATACACTTGAATGGTGTA
>CALMND010000095.1 GCA_937868565.1 uncultured Bacteroidota bacterium
ATATACGAGGCGGTTTCTATTATGAGTAAAAGAGCTAACCAAATTAGTTCAGAAATAAAGGAAGAACTGTCAGGAAAGCTTCAGGAGTTTACCAGTCATACTGACAATTTGGAGGAAGTGTTTGAAAACAGAGAGCAAATTGAAATATCAAAACATTACGAAAAACTTCCAAAACCGACACTAATCTCTATTCAGGAGTTTTTGGAGGATAAGGTGTATTTCCGTAATCCTCTTAAGGAGGGAAAATAGTATTAAAAATCGTTTAAAAAAGGCAGTAGGCGTGGGCTATACTGCCTTTTTGCTTTAAAACCAAGAGCAATGCTTGAAGGAAAAAGAATCGTGTTGGGCATAAGTGGTGGAATTGCGGCCTATAAATGCACGTTTTTAGTTCGATTGTTAGTTAAGGAGGGAGCAGAGGTTCGAGTGATACTTACAAAATCAGCCGCCGATTTTGTGACGCCACAAACGCTATCTGTTCTTAGCAAGAATCAAGTTTTAGTTGATTTTTTTGATACTAATTATAATTGGAACAACCACGTTAAATTGGCGGAGTGGGCTGACGTTTTGCTTATTGCTCCTCTCACCGCTAATACACTTGCGAAAATGGCTACAGGGCTCTGTGATAATCTTCTTTTAGCGACTTATCTTTCAGCGAAAGCCAAAACCATCGTGGCCCCGGCAATGGATTTGGATATGTACAAACACCCCTCCGTTAAACAAAATCTGGAAACCTTAGAATCATTTGGTAATTCAATTATTCCACCCGAAACTGGCGAGCTGGCAAGTGGCTTACATGGAGAAGGCAGAATGGCAGAGCCTGAGGATATTGTAACTTACCTTAAGAAATTTTTCTCGGGGAATTTACCTCTAAATGGTAAAAAAGTTCTAATAAATGCAGGACCAACCTATGAAGCAATTGATCCTGTTCGGTTTATTGGAAATAGAAGCAGCGGAAAAATGGGATTAGCGATAGCTGAGATTGTGGCTTCAAGAGGTGCTGAAGTTACCCTGGTACTTGGACCTAACCAATTAAATGTGATAAATAAGGCAGTTAAAGTCATTTCAGTTGAAAGCAGTGATCAGATGTTTGACGTGATGCTTTCTCATTATGCAAATCAGGATATTGTTATTTGTTCGGCTGCGGTTGCAGACTATAAGCCAGCTCAAGTGAGTAATATTAAGATAAAGAAAAAGGATTCAGGCATTAACCTGGAACTGATTAAGACGCAAGATATTCTGAAAGAACTAGGCAAACGAAAGACAACACAGTTTTTGGTTGGTTTTGCTTTAGAAACGAACAATATTGTGGAATATGCTCAACAAAAATTGAAGGAAAAAAATCTCGATCTAATTATTGCGAATTCGGCTGCTGAAAAAGGAATTGGTATAGGAGCAGATAGCAATAAAATAGTGATCATTGATAAACACAATAAAATAAGTAATTTTGAGTTAAAACATAAGCTCGATGTAGCTGCAGATATTATTGACTACATTACACTTGCTATTAAATGAAAAACAAATTCCTGATAATTACCTTCTTATTTTTAAGCTCTTTACGTGTATGGGCTCAGGAATTAAATTGTCAGGTTGATATTAACACCCAGCAAATCGTGGGTACTGCCAACAAACAAATATTTGATCAGATGAAGAAGGCCATTTTTGAGTTTATGAATAATACAAAATGGACAAATGACATATACGCCAATCAGGAAAAGGTAGAATGTTCAGTTCTTATTATTATTAAAGAGGGTTTGGGTAACGATGAGTATAACGGAACCATACAAGTAGCTGCCCGGAGACCTGTTTACAAGAGCGGATATTTCACTCAAATTTTGAATATTGAAGATGAAGACTTCAGATTTAAATTTCAGCAGTTTTCTCAATTAGAGTATAATATGAATACCCACCAGAATAATTTAACTTCAGTATTGCAATTTTATGCCTATGTTATCTTAGCTACGGACAATGATTCTTTTGCACCTTTGGGTGGAACTCAAAATTGGCAAAAAGCACAGTTGGTGGTTAACAATGCGCAAAATGCGCCTGAGGCCGGTTGGAGAAGTGCACAGTCAGGCTTGGCCCAAAAAAACAGGTTTTGGTTAGTGGAAAATTCTTTGCAACCAGTATTTAAGGGTATTCGCGATTGTATGTATCAATATTGTAGAAACGGTTTGGATGTGATGTACGAAAATGCTGAAGACGCCCGGGCGAGTATTTTAAAGTCATTAGATGTTTTAAAACCAGTAGCGGCTTCAAGACCTGCGTCTAATGTTATGCAGGCATTTTTTAACGCAAAGCGCGACGAAATAATAAATATCTTTAAAGAAGCTTCTCCCGAAGAAAAAACGAAAATTCTTGAAACGCTTATGCTGGTGGATCCAGCGGGTACAACTCGCTATACCAAAATACAAGCGAATTAACGGAAGTTAGAAATCGGGCCAACTTAGTGCTTATTTTCTTTTCATTAGCATTAAACCGTCTCTTATTGGCAAGAGGATGTTTTCAACTCTGGTATCATCGTTAACTTTCTTATTAAATTGATGAATGGATTCGGTTTCCTCGTCTCTTCGTTCCTCAAGTATTTTTCCACTCCATAAAACATTATCGGCTATTATCAAACCACCTGTATTTACCTTATCTATGATTAGATCGAAATAAAGCCCATAATTTTTTTTATCTGCATCGATAAAAACCAAATCGAATTTTTGTTTAAGAGTCGGGAGTATAGTCTGTGCTTTACCTAAAACCAGTTCTATTTTTTCTTTTTGAGCTGATTTTGAAATGAACTGTGCCGCAAAGGCATTAGTTTCTTCATTAGGGTCAATCGTAAACAGTTTCCCTCCCTCCACAACACCTTCCGCAATACAAAGCGCCGAGTAGCCTGTATAAGTACCTATTTCAAGAGCGTATTTGGGTTTTATCATTTTTGAGAGAAAAGAAAGAAAGCGTCCTTGTAACGGTCCACTTAACATGCGGGGACTATTTACTTTTAAATGCGTTTCGCGGTTTAACTCTTTGAGTAAAATTTCTTCTTTTTCTGAGAAAGATTCACAATATTCTAATAGTTCTTTGCTAATAAATTCCATTTAGGCGTAGAAATTTTGTTGATAGTATATCAGGTTAAGCGTTTGTTTACAATCTTAGTTACATTACCAAATACCTGTCCTGGAGAGAACTTACGCCAATCAAAGTCGTCCAGTTCTCCTCCTGAAACAAAATAATAATCAAGTCCCGAACGTTTAAATTCTCCAAGGACATGACTTCTGAAATTAAGTAAAACAACCCATCCGTCTTCATTATCATCAAACCACTCTTCGTAATAGCTGTCATCGCTATGATGGAAGTTAAGAACGTTTTCGCCGATAAGGATATACTTGTTTATACCGTGATAGTTTAACTCATCAATATAGTCGCGTTTTAGCAACATAATGTCGTTATTAATGGCGTCATTCCATTCCCCGATAAATTCAATGACAGCATACTTTTCCTCGTAGTCAACAAATAAGATTTTGATGTATAAAGTTTCACTTCCAATATCGTCCCACTGAGGGTG
>CALMND010000096.1 GCA_937868565.1 uncultured Bacteroidota bacterium
GACCAGTATTTAGACCAAGAGGTTTAAAAGAAGGATTCAAACGTCCTGGTGTTAAAGAAGAACTACACCGAATTAATCACAGAATTACTGCCCAAACAGTGCGAGTTGTTGGAGAAGGCATTGAAGCAGGCGTATATCCTATTTCTAAGGCCATTGAAATGTCGCGGGAACAAGGCCTTGACTTGGTGGAAATCGCACCCAATGTTGATCCGCCAGTATGTAAAATCGTTGACTACGGTAAATTTCTGTATGAACAAAAAAAGAAGGCTAAAGAAATCAAGGCCAAAGCTGCTAAAATAGTAGTTAAGGACATACGTTTTGGCCCGCACACGGATGATCATGACTTTAATTTTAAGAAAAATCATGCTATCAAATTTCTGCAGGACGGCTGCAAAGTTAAAGCTTATGTTTTTTTTAGAGGCAGGGAAATTGTATTTAAAGTGCAGGGTGAAATTTTATTGTTGCGCTTTGCGAACGAATTAGAGGAATGGGGAAAGGCGGAACAGTTACCAACGTTAGAAGGTAAAAAAATGCTGATGCTTATTGGCCCAAGAAGAAAATAATTCTCTGCGATTATATAAAATAAAAGCCGAAAATATTCGGCTTTTTTATTTTTAATCGATAAATTCCTTAATCTACTTTTCCCAAACGGGCAATCTACCTATAGTGGCGGGCATCTTCAGAGTCTCGGCCCTATCTTCTATGCTTTCCACCAACCTTCTCATCTCAACTACAGCTTGATATATTGCTTTGAACTCCACCTTCAAACGACCAAATTTTTCAATATGTGTTTGTGTAGCACCCATGGATTGACTCCAGGATGAACTAATTATATTTTCAAGTGAACCTACAAAACCAGGTAACGTCTCAAACTCTCGTTTGGCAAGACTTTCATCTCCATTTAGTTTAAAGTCCAACTCCTGTCTCTTTTTATCAAAAAGTGTTACGTCCGAAAGTAATTCCAATGCATTAACATGCGCATGTGTAATTCCTCTTTTTAAATATTTAATCCGTTCTTTTAGCGAGCTGTAATATTGGTTTGTTCCCAAAACTACACGCCTGAATTCAGCTAACTCCTTATTAAAAATTTTCATTTTTTCCTGATCCGGCAGAGGCAAGGTTGAAAGGTTCAAAGTCTTTATTTCAAATGCTTTTTTTTCAGTTAGTTGCTCCGTTTTACCTGCGTATACTTTCACCAAATGAACAAAATATTTCCCCGGAATGGCAGGCTGACCTTCATCTGCCGAGGCATAAGGATTAGACAAATCAGGTTCGCTGAAATTAATAGGTGAACTAACTTCGTACCTGCCATCCCAGGTTATACGTTTTAGTCCTTTGGACGCTGTTTGCTTTAACTTTCTTATTTCATCTCCTTGCTCATCAGTGATAATTGCGAGAATATACGCCGCTTCTTCATTATCCTCAAGGCGAATGCTGTCCGCAGACGGGTAGTAAACTGCCTGATTATTTTTTATTTTCTCCTTTTCACTTTCTTGACGCTTTTCCTTTTGAGTTTTAAAACCGTCTTTTATGTAATAGGTTATGCTGGCGCCTACCGGTGGGTTTGGAGCATTGTAAAAAGATTCGCCTTGAAAAGATTTTCCTCTATGTCCGTAGGGTGTTGATTGATTATAAACCAAAGCATCCTTTACAGGATAAATCAAAGCCGCTTTATTTAATTCTTCCTTTTTAAAAGTCTGCAATAAACTGTAATCATCTAAAACAAAAAATCCTCTTCCAAATGAAGCCAATATGATGTCATTCTCCTCTTTGTGAATGGCAATATCCTTAATACAAATTCCTTCGGGCAGTCCACCGTTTAGTTCAACCCAATTATTTCCCGCATCCAAACTAAAATAAAAACCAAATTCAGTCCCACAAAAAATTAAGTCTTTGTTTTTGTGGTCTTCGGCGATACTATATACAGAGCCTCGTTCTGGTAAGGTGACAGATATATTTATCCAGTTTTTTCCCTTGTCGTTACTCTTCAGCAAATAGGGTTTGTAATCACCTTGCCTATGATTATTAAATACAGCGTACACTAAATTTTCATCGTGTTGAGATGCGAGAACTGTATTCACAATGGGTTGCATTTTTACTCCACCTGCATTAATAGAAGGAATTCCTTGTATGTTGTCTATTTTATTCCAGCTTTGTCCACCATTATCAGTAACGTGCAATAAACCATCATCTGTTCCTGCATAAATCAATTTTTCATTTTTTGGCGATTCACTTAGAGCAGTAAGGTTTCCAAAGATCGATGTAGATTGATTTTTGGCGACTGCGTCCATGCTCCAAACCTTGTCCATCATAGGCAGTTTGTTTCTGTCAATACCTCTTGAAAGATCCGGACTTATAACGGTCCATGAGTTGCCGCGATCGTCACTTTTAAAAACTTTATTGGCTCCAAAATAAATTCGTTTGTTATCAAAGTTGCTTATTATCAAGGGGGCATCCCAATTAAAACGATAGGCGGATTCTCCTTCTTTTTCGATTGGTTTTATATCTACCTGTTCACCCGTCTTGCGGTCGAATCGCACAAGACCGCCATATTGCCACTCACTATATATAATATTTGGTTCCTTTGGGTCTACCCTGCTCTGAAAACCATCCCCTCCAACAGTTACAAACCAATCAGAATTTGTTATTCCGGAAGCGCTCATAGTTCTGCCAGGTCCTCCTAAAGTGTTGTTATCTTGCGTGCCTCCATACACATTGTAAAAAGGTTTAACGTTGTCAACACAAACTCGATAAAACTGCGTGATTGGCAGATTAGATTTAAAATCCCAGGTTTCCGCTCCGTGAAAACTTTCATAGAGACCACCATCGCAGCCTATAAGATAATGGTTCGGAACAGTCGGGTCTATCCACATAGCATGATTATCCACGTGCTTGCTTTTTTCACCTAAACCACTAAATGATTTTCCGCCATCTTTGCTTACCTGCGCCCATGTGGCCATAGAATAGACCTTATCAGCATTTAAAGGATCCGCAACAATTTCCTGATAATAATTGCCATCCGTTGAATAAGAACTTTGTTTTGTCCAACTCGCTCCTCTATCCGAACTTTTGTAAAAACCCTTGTTGTCCCTTCCCTCTACAATCGCGTATACGATATCGGTGTTCACCGGCGAAATTGCCAGTCCTATTCTTCCTACATCTCCGGTCGGCAAACCGTTACTTAATTTGTTCCAAGTAGTACCATTATCTGTACTTTTGTAAACGGCACTTTCAGGGCCGCCGCTGATATAAGCCCACTCGTGTCTGCGGCGTTGATGTGCGCATGCGTATATTATATTAGGATGTTGGTTATCGATATGAACTTCGTTAAAACCTGTATTATCACTGACTTTTAAAACCTGATTCCATGTTTTTCCACCGTCAGTTGTTTTATAAATCCCTCTTTCCCCTCCTGCGTTCCATAGAGGTCCGTATGCCGCAACATATACAACATCCGAATTAGTAGGATCAATGGCTATGTTTCCAATATGCTCCGATTTTGTGAGGCCCATGTTTTTAAAGCTTTTTCCGCCATCCTCGCTTTTATAAATACCGTCACCGTAGGCCACTGAACGCTGGTTATTGTTCTCGCCACTGCCAACCCAAATAACATTCGGATTATTTTTATCTATAGCCAGGCAACCAATGGAGTAAACATTTTGTTTATCGAAAATAGGCTCGAATGTGATGCCCGCATTTTGAGTTTTAAAAACTCCTCCACAGGCTGCAGCAATGTACCATTCGCTTTTGTTTCTGGGGTTTACAGCAATATCAATAACCCTTCCTGAAGTCACAGCCGGCCCAATATTTCGGAACGAAAGGCTGGAATACGTTCCTGATTTTAGATACTCTGGCTTTTCTGGTTCTTTTTTCTCAAGCTCTTTTTTTTGACCCAGCATTATCTGGCTAGAAAAAAAAATCGCTAGAATAGAAATATTAATTTTAAGCATGTTCACTAATTTAAGGTGTCCGTAAAACTAAGGTTAAATGTTTATCCTACCAATAAAAGAAGCGCAAACTTTCCGCACGAGGTGCTGTTTTTCAGCTGTATGCCAAGAAATTCACGCCAAAAGGGTGAACTGGCTGCGCTAACTTTAGTACCAGATATTTTTAGGCTAGTCTAAAATTTTATTTTGATTCATAAAAATATTATATTTGTCCATGGAAATTTCTTTAACTGAGGAAAATTACATCAAAGCCATTTTTTCGATTAACACAAATAATCGTGGTCTTGGAGTAAGCACAAATCAGCTATCCGAGCATCTCCAAAATAAAGCAGGCTCAGTAACGGACATGTTGAAACGTTTGGCAGAAAAAAAGTTAATTCATTATAAAAAATACAAGGGTGTTTTTCTCTCGGATAAAGGGCAAAAAATGGCCATCGGAATAGTCAGGAAACATCGCTTGTGGGAGGTTTTTCTGATGCAGAAATTAAAATTTAAATGGGACGAAGTACACGATATTGCTGAACAGTTAGAGCATATTAAGAGTGATGAACTTACGCAACGTCTCGACGAATTTTTAGGAAAGCCAAAATTCGATCCACATGGAGACCCCATACCAGATTCGAAGGGGCAATTAAGTCACTTAAAAGCAAAACCACTTAGCCACTATAATACGAAAGGGCAATTTGTTTTTATGGGGGTATCAGAACACTCCAAATCTTTTTTGCAATATCTAAGCTCTATTGGCCTTGGCATTGGTGACCTTATCAAAGTTGAAGAGATAAATAAGTTTGATAATTCACTAAAAATAAAAATTAATAAGAATTCACTTCACTTTTTTAGTGACAAGGTGAGTTCAAACATATTAGTGGAACTAAAAAAATGAACAAGTCATTAGAAGAAGTCAACTCCAGTGTTAACACCAACCGCGCGAGTACCTTTAAACGTATTCTTTCGTTTTTCGGGCCAGCCTACATGGTGAGTGTTGGCTATATGGACCCGGGTAACTGGGCTACCGATATCGCCGGCGGAAGCAAGTTTGGATACAGCTTGTTATGGGTCTTGGTGATGAGTAATATCATTGCCCTCTTATTACAGAGCCATTGTGTGAGACTCGGTGTGGTGACAGGAAAAGATCTGGCTCAAGCCTCGCGAGAAAATTACCCGAAACTAGTTAATTTGTTCTTATACATTTTGGCTGAAATAGCTATTGCAGCATGCGATCTGGCAGAAGTCATAGGCATGGCTATCGGCATTCACCTGCTATTTCCTGGTGTTAGCATTCTTGCCGGAGTTGTTATTACCGTATTTGACAGTTTTATTCTATTGTTTTTACTCAATAAAGGAATCCGAAAACTCGAAGCTTTTATTATAAGTTTAGTTGTTTTAATTGGGGTTTCGTTTTTAATTGAATTATTGATTGCAAAACCAGCACTTGCCGAAATAGCCTCGGGTCTAAAACCATTTATTGAGAACGACGAAGCTCTATATATCGCTATAGGAATTATAGGTGCAACAGTTATGCCACATAACCTCTATCTTCATAGTTCGCTGGTTCAAACCCGGCAGTTCAAAAGAACGCCACTTGATATCAAAAGAGCTATACGTTTTAACGTAGCTGACAGTGCCATTGCCCTGAATCTCGCTTTGTTTGTGAATGCTTCTATTCTCATCTTAGCAGCAAGTACCTTTTTTAAAAATGGAAAGCATGATGTTGCAGAGATACAAGATGCGCATCAATTACTCACGCCTATGCTTGGAAGCACCTTGGCTCCCATTTTATTCGCTGTAGCTCTTATTGCAGCCGGCCAAAGCTCAACTATTACCGGCACTCTCGCTGGGCAGGTAGTTATGGAGGGCTATTTAAATTTCAGACTACAGCCCTGGATTAGGAGGCTACTTACTCGCATAATTGCCATTGTTCCCGCTCTTATTACCATTCTTATTCTTGGTGAATCCGCAACCGGGAAATTACTTATTTTGAGTCAGGTTATTTTAAGTTTGCAATTGGGATTTGCAGTTATTCCACTTATTCATTTTGTGAGTGATAAAAGTAAAATGGGAAATTTCGTAATCCCGCTTTGGCAAAAATTTTTCTCTTGGGTTGCCGCTCTAACCATTATTAGCCTTAATGTAAAATTGGTTTACGGAGAGATATCCGATCTCATCATTAATAGTCCATATCAAATCCTAATAAGTTTTACTCTGGTACCCTTATGTGTATTCTGCTTTTTAATGCTGTTATACATTTTAGTTGTTCCTCTGCTAACCAAAGAGAAAATTGTTATTCAGAAGGGCTTCCATCAGGATCTTAAGCCGCTTGTTCTTGATTTTAAATCGGAGCCGAACCGAATTGCCGTTGCGGTTGATTTTAGCACAAGTGACAACAAAGCTATTAACAAAGCTCTACAACTGGGAAATAAAGATTCGACGCTAATTCTTATTCATGTTTTAGAAAGTACTAACGCCGTCGTGTATGGAGAAGACGCCTATGATCATGAACGCGAAGAAGATTTTCAGAAATTAAAACACTATCAAGAACAATTGACTCATGAAAATATAAGGGTTGAAATTCAACTCGGATTTGGAAACCCGAAACAGGCCATACCCGAACTAATTCTAAAAAACAACTGCGATACGGTTGTTATGGGTACACACGGTCACAAAACAATTAAAGACATACTGCTCGGCACAACGATAGAAAGCGTTCGCCATACAATTAAAGTGCCTCTGGTGCTTGTTTAATTTTCAAAATTTCTTCAGCATTTTTTTAGAGTTTTATTCACTGCGTTGAATTGAATCAAGTTTAAGCGAATTTAAAAATACAGGATAAAGTTAAATTCAATGCCCAAATACAATTTCGATCAGTTTTTGAACATTAACTCGATTATCAAATGTAACAATTTGCTCTTCCCTATGTTTAATCATCCTGTCACCTAGTTCGAGTTTTACGCAAGCGTTAATCTTTCTAATAAACTCGTCGGCTTCTTCCGCTAAGAAAAAGCTATCATTGGCTTTCAGGTTGGTGCCAAAAATGATATGATTTTTCGCAACAATAAATCGCCCTCTAAACAGAACATTTAGCAGTTTCAATTTTAGGCCCGTAGATTGGTTCGTGTTTAAGACGTGCACCTGCGCATTGAAGATTAACTCACTCATACGTTTATCACTAGGATTTGAAACCAAACTAACGTGGTACTTATCGCACAAGGCTTTTAAAAAAGCAGGTGGATTAAGACCAGCAACGATGACCGGGAAATCCAGTTTTGAAAACACCTGTTCAATTAACCAACTTGCGGCTTCGTAATTCTCTGAAACGGACAAATTGCCATGGAAGAGAATATACTCTCCAACTCCCTTTTTAATGTCAACTTTATCGCTCGCGTGAAAACTCGGCAAATAAGTAGTTTCGGCCTCCGGGTACTTTTGTTTGAAGTAGTTCGTATCCTGATCGTTCACGGTAAGAATAACCTGAGCATGGTTGAGCACCATTTCAAATTTTTCTAATCTCCTAGCCTCCCATTTTAAAAAAATCCTCTTCCAAAAGTTCCTCTCTGATGAAATTAGTTCACGATAATATTCATGTTCAATATTACTTTGCCTAAATATTTTTTTTCGTGTTTTAAATCTTTCGTCTCGAAGCAAATAGCAGGTGTGAAGAACCTCGAAAATTATCGGATAATCATTTGACAGAAGATTAGTAGCCAGATCCTCTGATAATCTTGATTTTACCGTATATGGCAAAAAAGACAACGCCGACGTAACGCCCGTTTTCCGCTTGTAATAATATACTTTTTCACATAATTCATCCAGTTCTTTAGCTGGTTTGCGGCCATAGGTAAAACAATGCAAATGAACTTTGACTCCCGCTTGTTTTAACCAGTAAAGCTTGTAGTAAACATCTATAACGCCACCATAGTTAGCAGGAAAGGGGACGTCAAATGAAACAATATTTATGCGCTTATCCACTTAATATCAAAGGTGGGCATTTTTATTCGAAATAAAAACCATTTGATATCACTCCCGCTTTAAATAAACTCTTTTGATTACCGTTAGAATCATAGATATAAATGTTAGATTTCTGGCTATAATCCAAAGCGTCTGCTGCATAAATAGTGCAGTTATTGGGATTAATTCCTAGGCCGTAAAAGTTTCGATTTCCTTTCGTCACAAATGGATTTGCGGGCAGAGAATTATCTATAACAGGTATTCTAAAGATGCCTTCATTGAGAAAGTACAAAGTATCTTTTGTTTTATTCAGACATAAATTATTGGGCGAATCGGATACAGAAAAACTCATCTCCACTTCTTTTTGATTGGAAATTGGATTTATTCTTATGAGTTTACCGGTAGAGTTTTGTTGATTGCCTGAGCTTAGCACCCAAACCTTATCATTTTTATCGAGAACAATGCTGCCCGAATTTTTTCCAACAAAAACACTGTCCGTTTTAAGGTCAGTAATGGTATTAATTATATAAACATAATCCCTGTCGGAGTTTGTTACAAAGGCTTTGTTATAAATCAATGTCATCTTCTCTGTTTTTCCAGAACATGGAATTGAACCGATTTTGGTATTTGAATTCAAATCAATTATACTAATTGCGTTTGCATACAAATCGCTCACATAAGCCTTTTGATTCGTAATTGGCAAAATATATCTGGGAGAGGTTAATCCATTAATCTCGCCTGTTTTTTTAAATTCATTCGTACAAACTATTATTTTTTGGGAATTGTTTACGACAATGTAAAATTTACTGTTTATGAATGACAGGCTTTGTGCAATGTTGCCTACTTCAGCGTTGTTTTGCTCCTTGTAGTAATTTTCTATTACAGCTCCCGTTTCCACATTGTAAAGAGAGATAGAGCCATTTCCACCTGATTGAAAAGGGCCCTCATTGATGACATATACTTTTTTAGAACCACTAAATGCAACTGTGGTTGGCGTAATTTTTACAGGTTTATCTTTAACACAAGAGTTAAAAACAAAAAGAAAGATAATGAGTGTTTTTTGTACCATCTCTCCTATTCGAATTTCTTTTATGTCTTTAATTAGTTGCATTAATTTTTAGTTATTCGTTTTATCGTTTTTTTATCTCCTACTTCAACTTGCAAAAAGTAAATGCCTGGGCTAATAGTTGATAAATCCAAAGTATTGGCTCCTTCGTTTAATTTATCTAAATAAACAACTTTCCCATTTCCATCCATTAATGCGACTTTAATTTCTTCATTATTGGTATCGGAAATAATTATTTGGCTGCTAAAAGGATTTGGGTAAACCTTAATCGAATTGTTTTGTTTCGTATTTAATCCAACCGTATTTGGTGCCGAAGTTGTGAAACCATCCATTCCGAAAAACGCGGGTGTATTCATTCCAACTTGACCCACATCGCTAGAATACATAAAAAATTGAATGCTGTCAACTGCACCCAAATTGGAAGTATTAAACCACTGCCAGGTATTTACAACATAGTCCTGTGCATTGTTTGCAAAACGATAATCCGCTAAAAAAAACACAGAGCTGTCTTGTTTCATGCTTCCTGCCAAATAACCTTTGGCGGTAACTTTAAAAAAATCAGGATAAGAGCCTTGAGCTATCGTTGTTCCGGAATGTGTACCAGTTGTGTCGCCAAATTTTCTGGCGATCATGTCTCCGTTTTTAATTGATTTGAAAGCGTAAGTGGTATTTGTAATGTAAAATCCGTCCACAGTTTTAAAAGGAGATTTCAATTTAATAACGCCGGCATTTTGCGCAACAACATAGGTTGAGGACCCATTATATCCCTTGTAGGCCTTAACACCGTAAAGATTCGTAAACCCAGCAGTTGTAGAGTCATAATTATTAGTGTAAGAAAAACCTCCAACCCAAAATCCCCCGAAACTTGGATCCCACTGATATTGAAAGAGGGCATTACTGGTTTGAAAGGGAGTGCTGCTAAGCGATTTATAAAACGAGTTAGCCGATAAGGTAAAAGTTTCGAAATCAGCAACGGTTTGCGATTTAGTTCCCAAGCTCAAGATGAGGGCGATTGTTGTAACTAGTTTGTTCATGGTGCTTTATTAGTTTTTAGTGTTTAATTTCATTACCCGTTTGCAAGTTTATTCCTAACTCAAAATTTCTTAAAGGCATGGGTCTGCCCGCAATACTGCTGTAGTTTGCATTTAATAAATTGTTACAAGAAACAAAAAGTACCACTTTTGTGTTGCCGCTAGTAAAACTATTATTAAAACGCAGAGATGAAATATGATAGGGATTTATCCATTCAGAATTGTCGCTGTTAGTATAACGGTAACCAACGTACTGATAGTAATAAGTCAAATTGATTTTCTGAAAAGTTAAAGAAAAATTAGCGTTAACCTGATAACGAGGTGTATATATTAATTGCCGGCCAAGGGTGTTGTCATTATCCCTATCTGTGCCTTTAACGGTTGACAAAACATACGTAGTTATTATTCCGGAAGCTGCTTTCCATTTCTTTTCATTATAATTTATTTTCCAGGTAGTTTCTGTTCCCCTACTCCACACCTTCTGTAAATTAATAGGTGAGGGATTAGAACCTGACCCGGAAATCCATAAAATCCAATCGTTTATTTCCCTGCTATAAATAGATGCCGACATGAAATAGGTCATTTTCTTTATTTGTTTCCTGCAATTAACAGAGCCTTCGAGCGTGTAGCCTTGTTCCGGCTTTAAGCGGACATTCCCCCCCGGTAACCAGTAAAGCTCATTTAATGTAGGTTGACGATATACTTTTGCAGCACTAAACATGAGCGCTATTTCTTCAATAGGTTTGTAGTTTATGGATGCGTTTCCGGTTAATGGTAAAGCGCCTACACTCAAGAATTCGATTCTTGCAGCTGTATAGGCAATTAATTTATTTTTAATGAGTGAAAATTTATTGCCAACTAAAACGGACGTTTTTGAAATTGTTTTTTCGTTGATGTAGTTGTTAGAGTTCGCTTTAGAAGATGTATAATTCACTCCAAAATTTAATTGATTATTTTTATTCCACTCCCAATAATTTTCGTTTTCAGCTATAATGACATTACTTTTACTTTTGGAAGAAACTGAAGTTAAACTATCGTCATAATATATAGCGTCTTTAAAAAATCCGGCTTTTAGAGCCGATTTAAATTTTGTTTTGGTGTAAATCCAATTGCCTGTTAATCTTATCGCATCATCCTTTTGGTAAGTTTTAGTTTGCTCCTGTAAATTATAACCTGGGAGATGTCTTTTATTGGAATTTAACCAAGCGTTTACAGTTAGTATCTGAGTTGTTTTGATGAGAAATTTTAACTCTTGCATGAAACCAATAAAGCTGTACTCCCCACTTTTCTGCTGTTTGAAGGGCTTTTCTTTATCACTTGTAT
>CALMND010000097.1 GCA_937868565.1 uncultured Bacteroidota bacterium
TCTTCCATTAATTTCATGGTTGCAAGTAATGTGTGTCTTTCGTTGTTCGAACAATAAACGTTCACATAATCGGCCAGAGCTTCCACCCAAACAATATCTTTGGCATTAAGTTTAATAAGTCTTGATTCTTTTTTAATAAATATATCGTCACTTTCACTTTGAGACACTTGTAAATTAGTTCTTATTTCGGAAGCTTTAATGGCGGCCTTAAGAAATCTGGCATATTCTACGGGTTTAACTAAATAATCCGTCACGTTAAAATCAAAGGCTTCTGCGGCATATTCCTTTTTGCCTGAAACAATAATAATCTGAGATGAACTTTTAAAGTTTTTTAAAAAATCAATGCCGGTTATTTCAGGCATTTCAATATCCAAAAAAATAATATCTACTTTATTAGCGGCTATAAACGAAATGGCATCTGTAACGTTAGAAAATGAAGCTGACAAATTCAAAAAATCGGTGCGCTTAATGCACATTTCCACCGCTTTTCTTGAAATTTCTTCATCGTCTATTACCAAACAATTCATAGGTCGTTATTTGTTGTCAAAATTCTATCAGTTCACCAGTCGTTTTTTGGTACAAAAAACATGTTTACTCTATATACTGGGTTAAATTTAACAAAAAAATAAGATTTTCAGCCTTTTGAATCGACTTTAATTATGGCAAAGCTTTTGGTCTAAAATCAGAGTCTTATGCCAATAATCAAAATATCGTCTGTTTGGTTGGCCTTTCCCTGCCAATTGATTAGGAAGTCGTCAATTTTTTTGTGTTGTTCCCACACAGGAAGAGGACTTAGCTTGAGTAGTAAATCGCGTAGCCTTTTTGTACTTATTCTGCCAAGTTTCGCTTCATTAAATTGGTCTATTATACCATCAGAAAACATATACGCCATATCCCCGCTTCCGGCCATTATTTTGTGAAGGGTAAAAACTTTGTTTTTGATATCCGCATTGCCTCCAATTGGGGATCTATCTGCCTTGTATTCGTCCAATTTGTAGCCGTTTTCTTCTTTCCTAAAAAGCATAAGTGGCCTTTTAGCGCCGGCAAAATAGATTTCTCTTGTTTTCATATCTATACTACAAAGCGCAGCCTCCATTCCATCGTTTACATCGCTGTTCTCTTGCTGTAGTGATTTTGAAATTTCCTTATCCATTTCGAAAATAATTTTTTCGGGACTACTTTCGTCTTTATCAAAAATAATTTTATTGAGCAGCGTTGAACCAATCATGCTCATGAAAGCACCCGGCACTCCGTGACCCGTGCAGTCGCACGTTGCAATCAAAAATCTTCCTTCCTTTTCTGCAAACCAATAGAAATCTCCACTGACTATGTCTTTAGGCTTATAATAAATGAGCATGCTATCCTTAAGGTCTTCATAAAGATTTTTATCAGGTAGCACGGCTTCTTGTATTCTTTTGGCATAGGTTATTCCGGCGGTTATGTCCCTATTTTGTTCTTGAATAATTTCGTTCTTAGCTTCAATAACTTGTTTTTCTTCCCGCAACTCTTTTGTTTTTTCTTCTACAATTCTTTCCAGTTTTACTTTCGCATGTATCAAGGAAGTCGTTCTAATTCTCACAATGAGAAATATTAAGCCAATCAATAATAAAATTACTATTCCCCAAAACCAGGCTTTTTTCCAGAACGGTTTGTCGATTAAAAATGTAAACACAACGTGTTCCCTACCCACAAAACCTTCGCTATTATATGCTCTTACTTTAAATGTGTATGACCCCTCTCCTAAATTTGAAAACTCAGCTTTGCGCATAGGACTTGGCTCTGACCATTTATTGTCTCTGCCAAGTAAAATATAGCTAAAGTTTACTTTTTCTGAATTTAAAAGACTGAGGGCTGAAAACTCAAACGAAAAATCATACTTGTTGTTTTTTAAGTTTAGCGGCTTCTCTTTTGAAATTAAAGAATCAAAAACACTGACTTTTAATAAATAGCAAACAGGATTTGATTTTTTTGTGTTTGAGTTTTTAATTGAAATTACATTACGATTAGTTCCAAAAAGCATGGAGCCGCTTTCATCATTGTAAACGGAATTATTTTGGAACATGGCATCGTTATCGGTTTTAAGTTCTATTTTTTTTAGCACCTTCTCTTTCGGGTAATACTTATAGAGAGAATAGCGTAAGGCGATCCACAAATTTCCTTCTGTATCGTAAGCAATTGTATTGCAAAATTTCGATTCGAGTTGATTGTTTAGGTCTAGCGGAGTTATTACGGTGTCATTCCAAAAATACACACCGTCCCCGTTTGTTCCGATAGCCAAAATCCCCATTTTATCGATGGCCAGTGAGTTAAAGTCAGCTGAAAGATTTCGTTTACTGAGATCAATATCAAAGACTTTATCATCTTTGGAGAAGCTAAAAGAAGAGTTGTGGGTAGCATAATAAATTTGCCCCCCAACAGAGGAAACTGCGTAAAATACATTATTGTGCAAGCCTTTGTTTTTAGATGAGAATTTATGTTTTAAAAGATAGTCCTTGTAGATAAAAACCCCTTCTTGATTTGTGCCTACGTAAACTTCCTTTCTTTTACGATTTCCAGTTATCGAATTAATAGAAATGTTTTTGACTGCGCTAAACTCTATTTTGGTTTTTTTTAAAGTTGTAGGATCTATAATTAAAAGGCCTTCGCTATTGGTCCCAATCCATAGTCTCAAACCATCATAAAATAATGCATTTACCTTTCCCAATTTTAACCCTTCTACATGAGTAATTTTTTTTAGTATGTTGTTGTATTTGTCTGCTACATAGATTCCTTCATCACTTGCGTAGTAACATACATTCCAATTATCTTTGGTGATGGAATAAATAGGTTGATTCTCAAAAGAAACCATGCTGCTTTCCTGTTTCAAAAACCGGAAAAGTCCTTTTCCGCCAGTTGAAATCCAGATATTTCCCTCTTTATCTGATAGAATTGAGTTAACAATTACCTTATGCTCCTCGGTACTGAAGGTTGTTACACTTCTATCCGAAAGATTCACCATGTGTAAGGATTCATCTTTGCTTCCTAAACAAAGAACGCCGTTTAGTTCATCCAAATAAAAGTTGCTTATATCTGTTGCCGGGGTCGACTTAAGATAAGGAACCTCACTCAGAACTGCCTGAGATATATTTTCGTTTAATTCCGCCTCCATTAGGCCATTACCATTTATGGAAACAAGTATTTTCCGTTTGCGCCCGTAAATTTTTTGTATCCTGCTAATGTCATATTCTGAGCCCTTAATTTTTTTTGCTTCTCCATTATTCATATCCAAATAATAAAGGCCTTCTGGAGTTGCTATAATTAAACTACTTCTTTCAAATTCGATGGCATAATTGATTTGATAAATTTCGGGAAGCCTAATCGCCCTAATTCTATCATTCTTTAAAATATAAATGCCGCTGCCTTTGGAAACAAAATAAATACTTTGCTTATCTGAAGAAACAATGATCTGATCTATTGAACCTACAATACTATCAGAAAATTTGATTAGCGTTTCTGTTTCCTTGTTATAGTTGTATATCTTTCCATTAAAGGTCCCAAACCAAAGCGTTCCGTCTTCCGCAGCTGCCCCATACTGAATAAAGTCACCATCGACATTGTTAATTTTATAATCAATAAAAACCTGCCCGTCGAATTTCACCAGGCCCTTTGTTGTTGCGCACCATAAAAATCCCTCTTTATCTTGGAAGGAATAAAATATATAAGGATCTGGCAACCCATTATCAGAAGAAAATTGTCTGAAAGAATACGTTTGTGATACGGCAACTCTTAAAAAAATAGCAAAGCAAAATAGAAGTATCTTCTTTGATTTTAGATTGCACATTTTAAATTGGGTTTAACGGTTTTTTTAATCCTTCCATTATAATATTAAGTTCAAAAGACTTGTTTTTGGCTTGGTAGAATTGATAAACCTCCAGGGAGCGAATAAACTGTTTTAAGGACATTTGATTTAACAGCAACGTTTTAATTTATGTTTTAAACAAGTTAAAAAAACACTAATATTCAATGAATTCCATTCTTAAATTGAATAGCTTTTCATACTTTTTTCCCAGAGATAAAAGGTCTTCATCGTCGGATTCGTAATACCACCTAACAGAAAAGGATGGTAAATCCTTGAGTATTTTAATTAATTCGGCAAAATATTTTTGGGCTATGGAATTAAAATACTCTAACTTGAAAATCATTATCGTGGAAGACGCGGGGTTAAATGAATAATCCTTACACGAATCAATAATTGGCTGATAAAAAACATTGGCATTGTTGGCAAAGGACCGTCCTGAAATTTCAAAGGTCCCATTGTCAAAATCCATCGTAATTAAAGGTGTTTCGCTTGTTTCTTTAATAATTTGTTTGTTCATGTAAAATTAGTTTAGTATCAAGACGTTGTTTTATCGACTGTAAAATTAAGCACCATGAACAAATCATCGTTGTTAAAGGACTTAAAATCTATGTTAAGGTTTTTATTAGTAAGTGTTACAACATTCAAAAGACCTAGGCCGTTTTCCATATTTAAAATTTTATTGCTTGTTTTTTGATAAATTTCCGCTTTCGTATAAAATTTAATTTTTTCAATCTCCCAAGAAATATTCTTTGACTCTGTTTGTGTGACTACACTTCCTATTCCGGCTTCATAAGAGCGATAACCGCTGCTTATGACAACAAAACCATTTTTGTTTTTAGAATGCGTACAAATATTTTGTAAAATTTCGAGACAACTTGTAATAATTTTTCGTTTTATACCAGCACTTTCTTTCTTAGCAACTAACCATTTATCAATTTCAATGACCAGGTCTTTAATAACATAATCGTCTATGTTTCCTGCATAAGAAAGAGAATTTTCGGTGCATTGTAGATTTACTAACATCTTTTTTTCACAAAGTTTTTATCTATTAATATTAGCCTCTATTCTAACAAGTGAACGGATTTTATCCCAATCTATTTTTTTAATTTTTATTTCTCCATCGGCAATCTCCTTTGAGTAAAGTAATCCTATGCCTGCGCCTTTTGTATTTTCAACCAAATCGTTCTGTAATTTTTCATTGATTTCGTGGCTTAATTGCTTTTCGGAGTAGTGATTGATTTTATCAATTTCCTGTTTCAAAAAAATCACTTGTTCATTCATTATCCAGCTTCCCGCAATAATGTTATACAATTCCGGTTCTTTCTTTACAATAAAAGTACAGTTTTTTTCGCATGAATGAAGGATAATGTTCTGCATAAATTCCAGAGAAACTGTAATAATTTTACGTTTGAGTTTTTGGGTTTCCGGCATTTGGTTAAGCCATTTTTCAAGCTCAGCGATAATTTCCTGTAGGTTTCGTTCATCAATTGGCCCTGAAAAAACTAAAATCAAATTATCCTGATACGTATTCTGCATTGCTACTCTCTTGCCCTAAAATCTCAGTTCTCCTATGTTTACCTAATAATTTTTATATTATTTATTCGATTATTTTTCACACGATTACTTTGGAGCAGCATTTGAAACGTTAGGATTGATTTTAATTTTATACTTATAGCGAGGCACACCGCCTATAGGAGCTGCAAAGAAAGGCACTGGCACATTGTATTCGTTAGTAATGTATAGAACCACGTCGTTTTTAAATTCGCCTTTTTTCACGATTTGCAAATCCAAACATTTATTTTTTTCCTCCTCCCGGATTGGGTGATTACTAATACTCCATTCATTATCCCCGGAACCAGTCACCAGGTGACCATTTTTAACTGAAGAATATAATTTCATTTGTCCGTCGTAATCGAAATCGAAATTTCTAATTTTAAAAGCAGCCACTAAGTTATCTGCAAAAGGGTAAACATGAGCTACCGAACCAGCATCCATTTGCAAGCGAATGCTATATTCATAAGCAAACGCATTTGCGCCTTCCACCGGAATATTAACATCGGACTTTATGCTCAGAGCCAATCGGTAAAGATTTCCATCATTGCCATTCAACCCATCTATTACTACTTTAAAAACATAAGCCTCCATTTCAGGAACAAACTCGCCCTGTATTGGATTATATGGGCCAAATGCTACCCACTTTTTGTCTGTAGAGTTATCGCTGCCAAATATTTTAGAATCCAATAGGGTTCCGCTTTTGTAGTTTCCAATTGGGTCAATGTTTCGTGCGTCTTTATTACTAAAGGCTTCTTTTCCCGCATAAATAGAGTATTTTGTTTTTGTATCCCAACCTGCATCGATTTCATCTAGCTCTCCGCCGGCTTCCGGATCAAATACCTTTATATAGAAAGGTTTGGTTTGGCTTTTAGGTATTGAAAAGAAAACCGTTTGCGAAAAATCATCATCACCCCAAGAATGCTCACTATTTGCGCCAAAAGTTACGAGATAAGGAATGTTCTCTTCGCGAGATGGCACCTCTTGACCATAATAATAGCCAAAATATACTAGACCAAGCAAGCAATACCAATATTTTAACGCTCTATTTTTCATTATCAAGGTGATAAATTGAAGACTCCTTAAATGGAACTAGGGAAGTGCCGATTTCTATTGCTCTTGAAGAAGAAAAAAGTCTCAGATTTCCTTCTGCATTTTTTGCTATGACGGTCAGTCTTACATAATAAATATTGGCCTGACTGTATTTATGTTTTATTTTTCTGTCGCAATGAATAATACCATCTCCCATTTGCCAAAAATATTCAAGTATTTTGCAGTTTGCTATGGTTGAATCAGACACATAAAAGTCGGTAACGAAATAAGGTTTTGCCCTTTTTGGAGAATTAAAGTTAAGAATACTATGGTTTATTTTTACCGATAAAGAAGTGTCATTATATCTTAGGTTACCGTTGCTTCTATCCCTTATGCTAAGTGCTATTTTATAAGTCCCTTCATTTTTATAACAGTAATTTACGGTTATCCCTTCTATTAGAGAGCCATCACCCATGTCCCAAATATAAATATGTGGTGCAGCCGCGGAGTCAACGGACTCACTAGCATCCACAGTTATGCAATTATAGTTTGAATCCAAATTAAAGACTTTAATCGAATTTGATGAGTCAAGAAACATCTGACAAACTTCAGAATTATACTTCGCACTCATGTTGTTTTGATCCGCTTGATAAATTTTCGCAAATGCATTAGCCGCAAGATTAATTTTTCCGGTTATTTTACAGGTCTTGGCATAGTTTTCATAGTCCGTTAATGGACTAATTGTAATTGAGTCTTTGAAAAATTCGGCGTAATAGTTTTGAGCAGTGGTATAACTTTCTGTGTTATAATTGCATTCAGCCATTTTGAGTAAAATTTCCCTTTTAGGGTTTTTATCATATACCTTGTCGTAAATAGCGTAGGCTTCCGTGTATTTTTTCTCAAAAAAAAGGCCATCCGCTTTCTTTAAAAGTTTGTTTTGCCCAAATGCACTCCCCCAAATTAATGCGGCCGTGAGGCAAATCATTATTTTTACTTTAATGCTGTTCAATTCTGCCATATTGGAGTTACAGGTCAAATATAAAAAAAGAAAGGGGACTTTGTTGCCTTTTAAAGACCGATTACTTTAAAAAGTAACCAAATAATTAACTAGTATATCACTTGCAAACCCATTGGTTAAGCCACTCGTCCAATTATTTAGAATGGTTACTACCGTTGGGGAAAGTGTACTCTTTTCGATATCCAGTTGAATTCCATTAATGGAGGTGGTTACAGGAATAGTAAATCCAAAATTTGTTCCTGAAAGATAATTCGTCACTCCCTTGGATGTTACGCTGGCCTGCGCATTATTGCTGCTCACCACATTTCCCGGAGATGTCCATGTAAAACTTCCTATGGACGTCGTGTTTGTTCCACTAGTGGGGCTATTTGGGCCAAATGTTTGGGCCAAACAACCTATGGAACAGGTTGAAAACAAAAAAAACCCAATGAGTGTTTTTCTCATAATTGATTTAACAAAGAAACATAAAACTGCGCCTATTGCGTAGCAAAGATAAGCGTTTTTTTCGTTTTCTTATTGCCCAACGACCTTGAAAATGGCTGGTTTAATTTTAATAGTGACTTGGTATTATAAAGAGAGTTTTGGACCGTTATCGACCTTAAAAACGCTTTTGTCCAATACTCAACAGACCAAACTAAAAAACATTTAAGCCAGTCGCTAAAAAAAAGTATTTTTACAATAATCTATGTATAGGCTATTTAAATTATTCTGGGATTATAATTTACCGCGCTGGTCTATTTTATTTATAGATACGCTCATTTGCGCATTTTCGCTTGGTCTTGCTTTTGTAATTCGTTTTGATTTTAATTCCATACCGGAAGCCGATGCTAAAAATTTACCTTACAATTTTGTGGTGGTGCTGGGTATTCGTTTTCTTTCTTTTGCTGTTTCGAAAACTTATAAAGGGGTTGTGAGATACACAAGCTCGAGAGATACCGTTCGCATTTTTACGGTGATAGTTTCAGGGAGCATTTTGATTTTTATCATCAATGTTATTTCTCTTTATTTTATAATTGGCTATTACTTTATCGCTAACTCCGTAATTATTATCGATGCCTTGGTGTCACTCTTCATCATGATAAGCTCGCGTCTGGCAGTTAAAGCGCTTTATTTCGAAATTAAAAATCCTGCAAAGGAAAAAATGAATGTAATTATTTACGGTGCAGGTGAAGCGGGAATTATTACTAAGCGCACCTTAGACCGTGATGCTGCAATTAAATACAAAGTGGTGGGATTTATCGATGATGATGAGAAAAAACATAACCGCAGTGTGGAAGGCGTTTTTGTTTATGGAACAGAAAAAATGGCCGAACTTATCAAGGAAAATCAGGTAGAGTTTGTTATCATTTCCATTCAAAAACTAGTTATTAAAAAGAAGAATGAGATTGCAGATATATGTTTAGCCAATAATGTTAGACTTCTAAACGTACCTCCAGCAACTAAATGGATTAATGGAGAACTGAGCTTCAATCAAATCAAAAGTATCCGCATAGAAGATTTGTTAGAGCGCGACCCCATTAAACTGGATGAAGAGGGTATTGCCAAGCAACTAAAAAATAAAGTAATTCTAATTACCGGTGCAGCAGGGAGTATTGGCAGTGAGTTGGCGAGACAATGTTCGCGCTATCATCCAAAAAAAATATATTTACTCGATCAGGCCGAAAGCCCACTCCATGAACTGGAATTGGAATTTACGGACAGACTCATTAAACCGCCTTTTGAAGTGGTTATTGCCGATGTGAGAAAAATGGACCGCATACGTAATGTGTTTGCAACTTTTAAACCACATATTGTTTTCCATGCCGCGGCATACAAACATGTTCCCATGATGGAAAATAATCCTTCGGAATCCATTCTTACAAATATTTTAGGAACAAAAAATGTGGCGGATCTTTCCGATGAATTTGGCGTAGATCGTTTTGTTTTTGTAAGCACAGACAAAGCGGTGAACCCAACCAATGTGATGGGTGCCAGCAAGCGGATTGCGGAAATTTACATTCAAAGTCTGGGAAAAAAATCAAAAACCAAATTTATTACCACACGATTTGGTAATGTGTTAGGTTCTAACGGTTCCGTCATTCCACGGTTTAAAAAACAAATTGAACAAGGTGGGCCAATTACTATCACGCATCCTGAAATTACACGCTATTTTATGACCATTCCTGAAGCGAGTCAATTAGTTCTTGAAGCTTCAGGCATGGGCAATGGCGGTGAAATATTTGTATTTGATATGGGTGATTCCATAAAAATTGTAGACTTGGCGCGTAAGATGATTATGCTTTTGGGGTTAAAGGAAGGAAAAGATATCAGTATTGTTTACACAGGATTGAGGCCCGGCGAAAAATTGTACGAAGAATTATTGGCCAACAATGAGAATACTTTGCCGACTCATCACGCACAGATATTAATTGGAAAAGTGCGTGAATATGAATACGAAGAAGTGAAGGGCATTATTGAAGAGTTAATTAAGTCCTTTGATACTCAAAACAACGAACTTATTGTGCAACGTATGAAGGACTTGGTGCCTGAATTTAAAAGCAACAACTCTGTTTTTCAGAAATTGGACTAGGTTTTTTTAAATAAAAAATTCCATAGCTATAACTAGTTTTACTTAACATACAAGCTTTATTCCATGCACACTATTTTAAAATTCGGTTTCACTGCACTCTTGGTTTTTCTTCAAACGATGTGCGCTTTTTCGCAAAAGGAGTCTCCACAGAATGAAAAAAAACCTAAACTCATTATCGGAATTGTGATTGACCAAATGCGTAACGATTACATTTACCGCTATTGGAAACGTTTTAGCGAAGGCGGTTTCAAACGTTTAGTAAATGAGGGGTACTATTTTAGAAATGCGCACTTCAATTATATTCCCACTTACACGGGTCCCGGACACTCCAGTATATATACAGGTGCTACTCCTCGCGCGCATGGAATTGTTGCCAATGACTGGCATTTGAAAGGCGGTAAAAAAGGTTCTTATTGCGTTGAAGATAGCAGTGTAAAAACAATAGGGGCGAAGAATAAAAGCGGATGGATGTCTCCAAAAAATCAATTGAGTTCTACCATTGGTGATGAATTAAAGATGAGTACTAACAACAAGGGAAAAGTTTTTGCCATTGCCATTAAAGACCGCAGCGCTATTCTTCCGGCCGGACATGCCGCTAACGGGGCCTTTTGGTATGATGACGATAGTGGTGACTTTGTTTCCTCTTCTTGGTATGTTCATGAATTACCTCTTTGGCTAAAAAAATTTAATGAGAAAAAACTGCCAAAGCTTTATTTACAAAAAGGTTGGACAACATTGTATGCACTTGAATCTTATTCTTCCTCCTTAGTTGATGACAATAATTACGAAGCCGCGCCAAACAAAAAGGAGAAAGCCATTTTCCCTTATGAGTACAGCCATTATCTGGATAGAAATAACTACACTATTTTAAAAGCAACGCCCTACGGAAATACCATCACTAAGGACTTAGCACTTGAATGTATAAAAAACGAACAGCTGGGAAAAGATGAGATTGTGGATGTATTGGCACTTAGCTTTTCGAGTACAGATATTGTGGCTCACTCTTATGGTCCCAGGGCCCTGGAAGTGGAAGATATTTATCTACGGTTGGATAAGGAGATAGAAGAGCTTTTAAGTGCTTTGGATGCTGAAGTGGGAAAAGATAACTACACTGTTTTTCTTACTGCCGATCATGGAGGCGCTGATGTGCCAAGGCATTTGATGGATAATAAAATTCCCGCCGGTTATTTGAAAGAAAGTAAAATAGTAAAAGAAGTGAAAGTGTTTCTTAACACAACGTATGGCGATACTTTACTATTAGAAAATATTAGCAACGACCAGATTTTTCTAAACGAAACGAAAATTTCTGAATTGAAA
>CALMND010000098.1 GCA_937868565.1 uncultured Bacteroidota bacterium
CAAGGTAAAGTTAATCTTGGTTCCACACGACGGTGATGAACGGGCTATAAATGAAACAATCGCCAAGGTTCAGAAAACAAAACTTAGTTACTCCCTTTTTACAGATGCAGTTCCTAACAATAGTCAAGTTTTAATTGTAAATACAATGGGGCTCCTCTCAAAAATCTACCATTATGCGGATTGTTCATATATAGGTGGGGGGTTTAACGGTGGTTTACATAATTGTCTGGAAGCTTCGGTGTATGGCAAACCCATTACGTTTTACGGAAAAGACTATGTAAAATACAACGAAACTTTTGATTTACTTAAAATTCAAGCTGCAACTGTTGTTGAGAATGAGAAGGAATTGTCAAATAGTTTTAGAAATTATTTATCTGAAAGTTTTAACAATGAGGAATTAGCGAATCGATTAGACGCTTATTTTCAAGACAAATCAAATGCAGTGGGTAAAATTTTAGACGATATACAGCTTTAGTAGATGGGACAAATTTGAGCAAACTCTCATTACCCTAACTACATTTGAAGAATCGTTTGGAAAGGAACGGGCCTTAACAATGTTGAAAATTTTTTCCGAAATAAGCAGGAAAGCCTTCAAAAAATGAAGCGTGCAGTTTATTTGTAAATAACTTAGAAAAATCACTAACTCTGCGACGTATACGTATGGATGTTCGGTAAGATAAGACACGTGTACTGATACCTAGTAACATGAAAAACAGTATTTTTCTATAATGCTTTCAGAATGCTTTGCCAGAGTAAGCCAGCACTATTGTCCCAGGAAAATTTTTGTTTCTGAATAAGTCCTTTTTCGACTAGTTTCACTTGAAGTGTTTTATCAGTATGCAACTGCAACATCGCGTGTTTAATTTCCATTGTATCAAATGGATTTACGAGTAACCCCGCATCTCCAAGCACTTCTGGTATACTGCTCACATTACTAGCAATAATTGGTATTTGAGCCTCCATAGCTTCCACCAAAGGAATGCCGAACCCCTCATAATATGGAATAAAGGTCAAAGCCAATGCACTTCCCATAAGATTTGCAAGTTCTTCATTTTCCAATCTTCCGGTAAGCACTATGTCAGTTTCACAACCACTTTCTTTAATGGTTTTATAAGTATCCGATAGACCCCAAAACGAAGGTCCTGCAAGAACCAGTTTTAAATCAGAAGAACTTTCTTTTTTGAATAATGAAAACGCATCGATAAGATTTACAAGATTTTTACGCGGATGTAAAGATCCAACAAAAAGAAAGTAATCTGTTCCATTACTGTATTTCTGTTTTGTTGTTGACTTTTCAACTTCATTAAGCCGTCTAAAAAAAGAATTGATTCCATTGTAAACCACATCAATTTTTTCTGGATTTATTTTATAATTATAGGCAATATCATTTTTACTGAATTCGGAAACAGTGGCAATTCTGGTCGCTTCCTGTGCAAATTTTGGGAAGTAATAATTATAGTATTTAGACGTTAACCATTTACTGTCCTTAGGGTAATGTAAAAAATTAATGTCGTGAATAACTGGTAATTGCCTGCATTTAGCTCCGAGGGACAAAAACCCGTCAGACGACAAAAACAAGTCGGGCCGCATTTGGTTGAGAATGTTTTTAACTGAATATTGAAACCACCAGTAATAAAGAGAAGGATGTCTGGCCTGAGGCCCAATAATAAGTGGGGTAATATTTTCGCTAAAAACAAACTCTTCGTCAAAATCTCTATCAAAAAGAAAAACAAAATGTACGTCGGGGTTATCCCGTGTAATTCGCTTTAAAGTTTGGTAAGTGAACCACCCCATTCCCTCTAGTTTATCCTTTAATAATAACCTTGTATTTACTACAATTTGCACGGGCAAATCTATGAATTTGAATTAGTTTTAACCATAAAAAAACATATCTTTGACGGCTTTTGGTACAAAAAAAGAAATTCATATTTGATCTGGCGATTTTATTGGTTTTAAACCTCCTTATAAAACCATTTTGGACCATTATTGTTGAACCAAAAGTTCAGGGCCAAATTGGAGATATTAGCTACGGAGAGTATTTTGTAATATTTAATATTACACTTGTTCTTAGCATTTTTCTGGATTTGGGACTTACCAATTTTAATAATAAAAATATTTCTCAAAATTCCCATCTTTTAAGTAAGCACTTTAGTAAAATGCTTGGCCTTAAGTCCGCTCTCGGACTGTTGTATATGATTATCACGTTTATAGTGGGATTAGTTCTTGGGTTTCAAACATATCTGTTATTAATACTGTCGCTGAATATGTTTTTTCTTAGTTTTATTTTATTTTTACGTTCCAATCTACAGGCGCTTCATATGTTTCGGGTCGATAGTATCATTTCGGTGCTGGATCGCGTAATTATGATTATTATTTTAGTGGCGCTTCTTTTGCATTTATTTGGTAGCAATGTTACCGTGTTAAATTTTGTCTACGCTCAAACAGCTGGCTATGCAATTACCGCTATAATTTGTTTCATTCTGGTGCTAAATAAGACACACACTTTTAAACTAAATTGGGACTGGAAATTTAACCGCCTGATTCTTAAAAAAAGTTTGCCTTACGCTGTGCTTGTTTTACTTATGGCTTTCTACAATAGATTTGATAGCTATATGATTGTAGCTATGCTGCCGGGTGATTTGGGTAAACAACAGAGCGGAATTTACGCTAAGGGATTTAGATTATTAGACGCCGCTAATCAAATTGCTTATCTATTTTCTGTGCAGTTATTGCCCATGTTTAGCCGCATGATTAAGCATAATGAGAACTTCGAAAAGGTGGTTAAACTCTCGTTTACTTTACTGTTAACACCTGCCCTCATTGTTTCAATAAGCA
>CALMND010000099.1 GCA_937868565.1 uncultured Bacteroidota bacterium
TGCGAGGTTATTAATCAGGTTTTAAAAAATCAATTTTAAAATTTCTGTGACCAGTATCATAAACTCATCATGTCTTTTAATCTCACTGCTTGTCGCCTCGAAATTTCTATTTCCTTTCCATCTTTTAATTTAACATTCAACCCACCGTTAAACCAGGGCTCAATGCTTGCTATGTAACTCAAATTAATCATGTGTCTGCGACTGGCCCTGAAGAATTGCTTTTCGTTCAGCCGGGCCTCAAGACTGTTGAGGCTCCTCAGAATTAAAGGTCGAAAAGTCTCGAAGTACACCCTTACATAGTTTCCTTCAGACTCAAATACACGTATATCAGATAGCCTCACAAACCAGCACTTATCTCCATCTTTAATAAATACCATATCCCTTTCGGTTAAAGGGCTATTATTGTCCGACTTGTTGGCAGACTCTTTTATCGAGAGTTTTTTTATTGTTTCTGCCAACCTCTCTGGATTCACAGGTTTCAATAAATAATCAAAAGCATTTAATTCAAAAGCCTTAATAGCGTGTTCATCATGTGCAGTAATAAAAACAACGTCAACGGTGGCTGAAATTTCTTCAACCAACTCAAGCCCAGTTTTACCTGGCATTTGTATATCGCAAAAAATGATATCAGGCTTTAAATCATGTATCTTTTGTTTCGCGTCGGCTGCATCCGAGCATTCGGCTACAACTTCCACTTCTTTGTGCGTCAATAAAAGGTTTTTTAATTCTTGCCTGGCAAGGCGTTCATCATCTATTATGATAGCTTTCATTGTTTTGATTTAGTGATATAAAAATATTAAGTTCTTTTTACTTAATAATTACCACTCAACATTTTTTTTGCGGTTATTTTATTGGAATTATTATATCCACAACTACCAAATCACTAACTTCTGAAATAGCAATGGCAGCAGAGCTGCCATAAAGTAGTTTAAGTCTTTGTGCCGAATTTTCGAAACCAACACCGGTTATAGGCTTTTTGGTATTTAGTTTTCCGGTATTAGAGACAGTTATTTTCAGCTTATCATTTACTTTAACGGCTTCAATGTTTATAATACCATTACCCGGAAGTTTGGAAATACCATGCTTAATAGCGTTTTCAACTTGAGATTGCATGATAAACGGAGGAATAGTACAGGTTAACGCCTCAGTACTTATTTTAAATTCGTAACTAAGTCGTTCCTCATATCTTATCTTTTCAAGATCCAGATAATCTTTTACCAAGTTAATTTCTTCCTTAAGTTGAATTTCTTTGTTTTTATCAATCACAAGTGTATTTCGTAAAATATTAGAGAGCCGGGTAACAGCTTCCTTCGCCTTAATCGGGTTTTCATCTATCAGCGCCCGAATACTGTTCATACAATTGAAAATAAAATGTGGATTCAATTGAGCTTTGAGGCTGTTTAATTCAGTCTCTCGGTTTGCAGCCAAATAGCGTAGCGCATTGATTTCGGAACGCTTGTAATTTTGAAAATACTGAAACCCAAAATAAATAACATTCCACAAGCAAAAGACAACCGAGAAATTCATAACGTATTGCGTAACGTCTACAAAACTAAGTCCGGCAAGGCGTAAACCTAGTAACTTTAATAGGAGAAGTGCTATCAAAGAAAAAAGAACAGCCTTTAAAAAAATAAATATTGTAATGAAAATAAGTTGTGTAGGTATTTTAAGGCTCAGAATATTCAAACGAATAACCAATAATCTATAAACGTGTGAAATAGCAATACCAATAGGCAGCATTAAAAAGTAAATGGTGTATTCTTTGAAACCAGACTTGGATGTTAAACCAAAAAAAACAGAATTGATTATGATGTAAAACGACCAACCTATAATCTGGCAATACCAATAAATATGAGATTTTTTAAGCAGAAGGAGATTGTAAAATTTATGGATTGAGATGTAATAATAGAGATTTAAGAGGTGTTAAGACTGAAAATAACATGCTTTGATTTGCATCAAAATTAAGCATCAGTTAGTAATTGTCCAATCATTTTCGAACTTACAGGCATACTCAGAATCCAGTTTGATATAAGTAATTTTTGATCGTGTTTTAATCCACTCCTTAATTTTATTCTGATTTTTAAAGGAATTAGCCATCATCGAGATTTTCTGATAATCTTCTTTTAAGTTGGCTTTATGGGGATCAATCCTGTTTTTCAACTTAATGATTCTGTATCCAGCCTTCCCATCACTTGTAGCGAACTTCATAGGTGTACTTATTTCCCCTACTTTCATCGCATTTAAAGTGGTAATGAGATTTTTATCAAGTTGACTTAATATTTCGTTGTCAAATTTTGTACTTGCCGTTTGCGGATTTACCATTAAACCTCCATTTTGTTTGGTATCCAAATCATCGCTATATTTTTTAACCGCCTCTTCAAATCCTATTTTTCCTTCTTTAATCTCTCTATAAATCGAATCGATTTGGGTTTTACAACGGTAAATGTCATCGTTCGACATTTTGGGTGCGATAAGTATGTGACGCAAATCCAGCAATTCTCCTTTACGCTCTATCAGTTCAATGAAATGGTAGCCATAGGTTGTTTCAAAAACATTCGAAACCTCGCCCTTTTTTAGTCTAAAAGCCACCGCTTCAAAATTAGGTTCCATCTGACCCCGCGTAATATTTGCATAAAAGCCTCCCTGACTTGCTGAACCGGGATCTTCGCTGTATAAAGTAGCCATAGTGCGCATGGTACTTTTACCACTTACAACCCGTTCTCTGTATGATTCCAAAAGATTACGCGCTTCCTCTTTGGCTGCATCGCTGTATTTTGGCTTTTTGACCAATTGTTGAAGTTCAACTTCAGAATTAATAAGAGGCAAACTATCTTGCGGAATTGTATTATAATACAACCTTATTTCCGCTGGTGTCAGTTTTCCTTCGCCAGTGATTTTCCCAGTCATTTTTTCAGCAATCAATTGCTCCTGAACTTCGGGTCTGAATTCGTCTTTTAACACATTTGTTCTCTTTCCATAATATTTTTCAAGTTTTTCTTCACTCCCAAATTGATTGATGAAATGGGCCATACGGCGACTCAATTCCGTTTCAACTTCTGCGTCAGAAACTGTCACGCTATCCCGGTCTGCCTGAGCGACCAACAATTTCTGATATACTAGTATCTCATATGTCCGACACTTGTCAGCCTTAACATTTTCATTCTCGCGCTCCAGCATAGCATTTTGTAAATCGCTTAGCAAAATAGGATACTTTCCAACCACTCCAATTACTTTATCAATTAATTGCTGTGAATGAGTGATCGAAATCAGGAAAATAAATAGCAGGATTAAATTTTTTCTTCGCATGTGCCCTAAAATTACATAAATATTGCCTGCCAGATAGTTTAAAATTCTTAAAAATTGATAAGAAGTGTTTTAGCGCTTTATTTCGAAGGTCTGATATCCATATGGTTCTTGCTCTTCGGCATTTACTTCGGTTACTTCCGACCACCTAGGACCTACGTAACACCATTCAATAAACTTGTTTACATTGTCCTCCTGCCCCTCCGCATGAATAAGGACGGTGAGGTCGTGCAAATTCCTAACAAAACCCGTTAAATCATATTTGTGCGCCATTGCCTGGGCATTAAAGCGATAACCTACCCCTTGGACTTTTCCTTTTATAGTAATTTTATAACTCCTTATCAAAACTGATTGGTATAACCCTTGCCGACGAAAGTATTAAAAAAAGCCTAAATTGTGTCTTGTTTCAGCTAAAAAACTGATATTTACAAACACGAATGGCACTAAACCGAAGTAAAATAGAACCTTTTAAAAATCTTGAACTGCTTGCCAAAAAAGTAGTGGAGGGATTTATTACCGGTTTACACAAGAGCCCTTTTCATGGGTTTTCGGTTGAGTTTGCTGAACATCGTTTGTACAACACGGGCGAAAGTACCAGGCACATAGACTGGAAATTATTTGCACGCTCTGAAAAATTATTTATTAAGCGCTACGAAGAAGAAACAAATTTGCGCTGTCAACTAGTTATTGATACTTCCGCCAGCATGCAATTTCCAAAGGATTCGGAGAATAATAAATTAAAATTCAGCGTTTATGCCGCGGCTTCATTGTGTGAACTCTTAAAACAACAACGTGACGCTTTTGGCTTGACTTTGTTTGAACAAAACATTACCAAACATTTTGCAGCAAAAGGAAGTCCTTCGCATCAAAAATTAATCCTGAATCAATTAGAGGAATTATTAATCAGTGCTTTCGAAAATAAAACCACAGCTGCTGCCTCAGCGCTTAATCAAATAGCTGAAATTATTCATCAGCGTTCACTCGTTGTTATTTTTAGTGACATGTTTGAAAACAATAGGCACAATGAAGAATTGTTTTCGGCGCTTCAGCATCTAAAATACAAAAAGCACGAGGTGGTGTTGTTTCATGTGGTTGACCATTCCAAGGAAATGAATTTGGAGTTTGAAAACAAACCGTATCATTTTATCGATTTGGAAACAGGCGAAGAACTGAAACTAAATCCCAGCCAAATAAAAGAGCAGTATCAAAAATCCACTAACGAGTTTAAA